>DASZCV010000208.1:0-14224 GCA_035942755.1 Thermoleophilaceae bacterium | reverse complement strand
CAGGTCACAGGTGGCGCCGTCGGACGGGCTCAAGCCGGCTGATGCGGCTGATGCCCCACCCGACGCGCCCCGGAAGACGAGGACCCGGGGAGCGACACGAATACAGGCTACCGGGGCGGGGCCAGCTGATCCCGCCGGTTTACCGATGCCGGCCACGGGGGAGGTTTTCCATGGTTCCTACGACGGAGGTATCCCATGCTCAATCCCATCACGATCGCTGAACGGGCGCTCGGCCTCGGAGGTCGCTTGGCCGCGGGCGCGGTCGATCTCGGCCGGCGCGCGCTGGGCAGCTCGGACGTCCCCGCTCCTGGCCCGGCCCAAGACAGCGAAGGGCCCGACAATACGGCGGCGGGCGCGCCGGAGCGCCAGCAGGCCGCCCCTAAGCCGGAGATCACCGACACCGCGCTGGCACGCAAGGTGGAGTCGGAAATCTTCCGTGGGACGCGGGGCGCGAAGAGCAAGGTGAGCGTGAACGCCGTAGGAAGGGTGGTCCACCTCCGCGGCGAGGCCAAGACGCCGGAGCTGATCAAGGAGCTCGAGGCGAGGACGGCCGCTATTCCCGAGGTGCAGCGCGTTGAGAACCTCCTTCACCTACCGAAGACCCCCTCCCCTACGCGGTCCGACACGCCCGCCCGCCAGCGTAAGACGAAGACGACAAAGGGCAAGCCCCCGAGCTCCCAACGCCGGCGGATCAACTCCGGGAAGAACCCCGAGGGAGCCGAGCCCACCCCGAAAGAGCTCGCCAAGGAGGACCGCGGACGCCAGCCCGCCCCCCTCGGAAGCAAGGAGACCTCGAAGACGAGGGCGAAGAAGGGCAAGGGGTCATAGCCCTTGCGGGCGCCCCATCAGCGGATCGTTCAAGAACGGCGGGATCACGAGTTCGGAGACCTCGAAGCTGAAGACCTCGGCGTTTGGGTACCTGGCGGTCAGAACGCGGGACGGGTCACCAGCTTGCCTCAGGACAGGGACCAGTACGCGCATCGGGCCGACGTGGGTGCATGCCAGCGTCCGGAGCGGCTCGGGCCGCCGGCTAGCGGAACACCCCAGATCGGCCAGGAACGAGAGCACGCGCTGGGCGACGGAGGCGTAGGGCTCTCCGCCCTCCGGGGCGTAGGTCAAGTCGCCCGCCTCGTACTGCGGGATCGGCATGGTCGGCCGCCCCTCCAGTACACCTAGGCTGCGCTCCGCGAGTCGCGCGTCCTCTATCACCGACTCCGCCTGAGCCTCCGATGACCCGAGTGCCAGCTCGAGCGTTCGCCTGCTTCGCGTGAGCGACGAGTGGAAAGCGACGTCGTAGCGCCCGGTGAGCCGCGAGCCCATCTCCCGTGCCTGCCGTTCCCCAAGTTCGGTCAGCTCAACGTCGGACGCCCCGCTGAAGCGGCGCTCGGCGTTGGCCTCAGTCTGGCCGTGGCGGACCAGATCGAGCGCAAACGGCTCGCGGCACGAGGCAAGCTTGTCCTCTAGCTCCGGCCACGGGTACACCTGGGACGACCACACTCACGCGCCTCTGACGGCCGCGTCGACAGCCTTCTCGAGCTCGCCGGCGCTGAAGGCACCCTCGAGCCTGGCCGCCACCCTCCCGCGGCGATCGACGGCGAACAGCCAGGGCTCGGTGGGCAGCCCCCACTCCACGACCTGCGGCCGGTAGCCCTGGTCGAGGTCGTTGTTCCGGAAGATCTCCATGTGCACGAACGCGGCCTCCTTGCCGCGGCGGGCCTTGATCTGCTCGGCGATGTCCACCACCGGCCCGCAGACGCGACTCTGGCAGAGGGCGGGCGTGGCAAACAGCAGGATCGCCGGCCGCTTGCCCACGGCCTCGGCAAAGCTCACCTCGTGCATTGTGGACGGAGGCACCCGGGTGTCGATCTTCGAGATATCCCCGCCGGCATCGGCCTCCGTGGGTGTGTCGGTCTTCGGCGCGCGCTCTCCCACCTCGGGCACCGCGCTGTCCTTGGAGACCCTGATGGCGGGGCCGGCCGGGGTGGCGGCCACCAGGCGATTGTCGAGCCGTGCCACACCCATCACCTCGTAGCGCCCAGGCTTCGGGAAGGCGACCTGCGACACGTAGAGAGCCTTGGCCGCGTCCGGGTCGGAGGCCACCGATCGGCTCTGGTACTGAGGCTTGACCGCGAGGGACTCGTAGCGTGCCGGGAAGGGACCGCTGGCCTTCCCCCCGCCGACAGGCGCCACGTACACGGCGACCGGCGCGTCGGCGATCTGGGAGCGAGCACGGTCGAAGAGGCCAAAGCCGAAGCGGTTCTTGCCCGGCTCGAGCTCCGATACCGAGGCGGCGAGCACGGGCCCCTCTACCTTTACGTGTGCGCGAAGCTGCTTCAGGGTCTTGCCCGTGGCCTTCGGGAAGTCCTCGGGCTTGGCGGGCGGCTTTGCGGTGGGCGGCGGGCGATCTGCCGTGCCGTCGTCGTCGTTGCCGCAGCCGGTTCCCGCAACGGCCAGAGCCAGCGCAGCCACCAGCACCGCCCCCACCTTCCTGGCTCTTGCCTCCACCCCCCAAGCGTATGGGACGGCGAGCTCGCACTGCTCCGATGATCGGGAGTCCTTAACGTGGCGTTCAAATAGGGTCGCCCGCGACCGGGCCCATGAGCACGAGGAGACCGCTTGGACGCGCGCGCAGCTTTGATCACCGGCGGCTCGAGCGGCATCGGGCTGGCCATCGCACGGGCCCTCGGCGAGGACGGCTACCGGCTGACCGTGGCCGCTCGCAGGCACGCGAAGCTCGACTCGGCAGCTCGGTTGCTTCGCGGCGAGGGAATCCAGGCGGAGGCCGTGCCGGCCAACATGGCCAAGGAGGACCACATCAAGGGCCTCGTGGAAAGGCACAGGGAGCGCTTCGGCCGGCTCGACGTGCTCGTGAACAACGCCGGGGTCGGAATCGGCGGCCCGATCGCCCAGGCCGAGACGAAGAAGCTCGACATGCAGCTCGACGTCAACCTGCGCGCGGTCTACCTCACGACACGCGAGTGCCTGCCCATGCTCAAGAAGGCGGGTGCCGAGCACGGCAAGGCGCTGGTGGTGAACATGGCCTCGATCGCCGGGAAGTACGGCCAGGGCTGGCTGGCCGCCTACTCGGCCACGAAGTTCGGCGTGGTCGGCTTGACCCAGGCGTTGCACAAGGAGCACGCCGCCGACGGCATCCAGGCCACCGCGCTCTGCCCCGGCTTTGTGAACACCGCGATGACCGAATGGGTGGAGGACGTGCCAAGGGAGCAGATGATCCAGCCCGAGGACATCGCGGAAGCCGTGCGGTACCTGTTGCGCACCTCCCCCGCCTGCATTGTGCCGGAGCTCCAGTTCATCCGGGCGGGCGATTCGATGTAGGGGCCACAAAGTTCGGCGCTGCGATCGCGATCGCTCGCCTCACGCCGTGGCGCCTCTGCGGCCTGTGAGCGGGACGCCGCCCGGTCCTGCCGGGACGCCCGGTGGGCGGCGATCGCCTCGCCGAGCTCTCCCGCTCCGGAGGCGCCCTCGGTGGCGATGCTGGCCGCCAGCATCGTGCGCAGCCTGCGCACCTCCCGCTCGGTGGCGGGCCGGGACCGCCTGCCGGCGCGCGCCTAGCTATCCCATGATGCAGTCGATGGCCTGGCGCAGCCGAGTAGCGGGTCGGTGCGGTGCTCTCAAGTGTTGATGGCCTCCCGCCAGGTCATACGATGCACGATTCGCCCCGCCGGAGGGGTGAGGGTACGCAGGCCCGTCGGCCACTTCAAGGTGGTTCCTGCTCGGTGAAAGGGGCGTTGCATTTTGCGTTTGGGACTGCACGTGGGTTACTGGGGCCTCGGCCTGACGGCCGAGCAGCAGCTGGACATCGTGCACGAGGCCGAGTCCGCCGGGTTCGACTCGGTCTGGGCCGCCGAGGCATACGGATCGGACACCGCCACGGTCCTGGGCTGGCTGGCCGCCAACACCGAGAAGATCCGCATCGGCTCGGCGATCTTCCAGATGCCCGGGCGCACGCCGGCTATGACCGCGATGACCGCTGCAACGCTCGACCACCTCTCCGGGGGCCGCATGATCCTCGGCATCGGCTCATCCGGCCCCCAGGTGGCCGAGGGCTGGCACGGCCAGCCGTTTGCCAGGCAGCTGCGGCGCACGCGGGAGTACGTCGAGATCCTGCGTAAGGCGCTCGCCCGGGAGCGGCTCGAGTACGAAGGCGAGATCTACAAGTTGCCGCTGCCCGACGGGCCGGGGAAGGCGCTCAAGCTGACGATCGGCACCGTGCAGGACCGGATACCGATCTACATCGCCGCGATCGGGCCGAAGAACACGCAGCTCACGGGCGAGATCGCCGACGGCTGGCTTCCAACCTTCTTCTCTCCCGAGCACGCGGCGCAGTTCAGGGAGCTGCTCGAGCAGGGGGCAGCACGGGCGGGCAGCTCTCCCCGGCAAGGGGCGGGCGCGAAGAAGATCGACGAGTCGTTCGACATCGCTCCCAACGTGAACGTGTCGATCGACGACGACATCGAGCGCGCCCGTGATGCGGTGCGACCGCTGGTGGCGCTCTACGTGGGAGGGATGGGGTCGCGAGACAAGAACTTCTACAACGCGCTGGTGCGCCGCTACGGGTTCGAGGAGGCGGCCGACGCGGTGCAGAACCTCTACCTGGACGGCAAGAAGGACGAGGCCGCGCGCGCCCTGCCCGACGAGCTGATCGACCAGACCTCGCTGGTCGGGCCGAAGGAGCGGATCGCCGAGCGCCTGGCCATGTACAAGGAAGCCGGGGTCGGCTCCCTCATCTGCACCCCGATGGCCTTCGACCCCGAGGGACGCAAGCGGACGATCCGCGACCTGGCGGAGCTTCTCTGACCGACGCGCGATCGCCAGAGCAGGGACCAGCGCGGCGGTTCCTGCTGGCCGCCTTCGGGGACCCCGGCCACGCCTTCCCTGCGATCGCACTCGCGCGTGCGCTCGTGGCCCGCGGGCACAGTGTTTGCCTGCAGACCTGGGGCCGCTGGCAGGGCGACGTGGAGCGCGAGGGGGTTGCCTTTGCCCCGGCGCCCGAGTACGAGGTGTGGCCGAACGACGGCGCGATTGCGCCCTACCGCGCGGCCGTCAAAGCGGCCGGGGAGACCGTGCCGCTCATCCGTCAGCTGGATCCCCATGTGGTGGTGGCCGACATCCTCACCGTGGCGGGGTCGCTGGCAGCGCAGATGGAGGGGCGGCGGTGGGCCACGCTGGTGCCCCACGTCCTGCCCACCTCCGAGCCGGGACTCCCGCCCTACTCGGTAGGTGCGCGGCTGCCGCGCACACGGGCGGGCTCAGCCATGTGGGGACTGTGGCGACCCTTCCTCGGCGGCGGTGAGGAACGCGGGCGGGTGGAGCTAAACGGCGCGCGTGAGCGGGTGGGCCTGGCCCCGCTTGGCTATCCGCACGGCGGCATCTCGCGCGAGCTCGCCATCGTCGCCACCTTCCCACAGCTCGAGTACCCTCGCCACGGCTGGGACCCCTCGGTGCGGGTGACCGGACCGCTGCTGTGGGAGCAGCCCTACCCGGAGATCGAGCTGCCGCCCGGCGACGAGCCACTGGTGCTCGTGGCGCCGAGCACCTCCCAGGACCCGGACGGCCGGCTGCTCCGCGCCGCGCTCGACGGCCTCGCCCGAGAGCCCGTTCGTGTGATCGCCACCACCAACCGCCGCGCTGCAGTAGGGCGGCTGAGGCCGCCCACGAACGCACGCGTGGTCGACTGGCTCTCCTACGCGCGCACCATGCCCCGCTGCGCCGCGGTGGTCTGCCACGCAGGCCACGGAACGGTCGCGCGCGCCCTTGCCGGCGGTGTGCCGGTGGTGGGCTGCCCTGCGGCAGGCGACATGGCCGAGAACGCGGCACGAGTGGCGTGGTCTGGCTGCGGGGTCTCCCTCCCGCGGCGTCTGGTGACAGCGCGCGGATTAAGGCTGGCGGTGAGGACGATGCTGGCCGATCCGGCCTACGGGGAGAGGGCCGCTCGGCTGAGGGCGTGGGCCGAGCGCCACGACGGCGGCGAGATGGCGGCGCGGGCGCTGGAGGGTCTGGGCTCGGCGTGATGTTCCGTCTGGCAGCGATGCGGACATATGTGCGTGCAGCGGTCGTGGCTCCACCAACGTTTCGCGGCCGGCGCCTCGCAAGAGGAGATAGGGCGCGAACTGGGACTGCACGGGTCCACCGTGGCCTACTGGGCCCGCAAGTACGGGCTAAAGGCCAAAGGAAGCGAGAAGTTCGCAGCTCGCGGAGCGACCGACCGGGCGCAATTGGAGGCACTTGCCGCGCAAGGCGCGACGCTGAAGGAGATGGGCGAGGCGCTCGAACGGTCGATCTCGACCGTTCGCTACTGGCTCGCGCGGTGGGATATCGATCGAGCGGCGCGGACGCGGCGGGTGGACCCCGCGGTGGCGCCTAAGAAGGTCGAGAGGCGCTGCGGCCGGCACGGCCTCACCGTCTTCCACCTTGAGGTCCGCGGCTACTACCGTTGCTCGCGGTGTCGTCAGGAGCACGTGAGCTCTTGGCGTCGTCGCGTAAAGGCCACCCTCGTGAGGGAAGCGGGAGGACGATGTCGACTGTGCGGGTACGAGCGCTGCCAGGCCGCGCTTGCGTTCCACCACGTCGACCGGGCGGACAAGGTATTCGCGATCTCACACGAGGGCTTGACTCGTAGTCTCGAGAGGGCCAGGATCGAGGCACTGAAGTGCGTGCTGCTCTGCTCGAACTGCCATGCGGAAGTCGAAGCGGGCTACAGAACCTGCCGAGTGTCCGAAGAGCCGAATGGGCTTGCGCACCCCAAAACTCCCCGAGGTGGACTCGAACCACCATGACCTGATTAACAGTCAGGCATGTTGCCATTACATCATCGGGGACCGCGGTCGTCAGCATAGCGAGCACTCCAGGCTGAACGCGGTCGAAATGAGCGCTCCGCACCGTGCCAACACGCTGTCGTCTCTTCCCCGCCCGCCTCCTACCCCTGCGGCTCCTCGACCGTCCCCTCGAGCACGTCGGCGCGCCCGGAGGCCTTGAGCATGTGCAGGGTCTTCACCTCGATCTGCCGGACCCGCTCGCGCGTGAGCCCGACTTGCTTGCCGATGTCCTCGAGGGTCATCGGGCCCTCCGGGTCGATGCCGTAGCGCAGCTCGATCACACGGCGCTCGCGGGGCGGCAACCCGTCGAGCAGCCGCTGGAGGTTCTCGTCTCGGAGGCTGTTCGAGACCAGCTCCTCGGGCCTGTTTCGGGGCTGGTCGGAGATGAAGTCACCGAACTCCGCCGTGTCGTCGCCCGCACCCACCGGCGCCTGTAGGGAGACCGGGTCCTGGCCCATGTTGAGCAGCTCCTCGACCTTGTCCGCCGGCATCTCGGCTCTGTCCCCGATCTCCTCGGGCGTCGGGTCGCGCTCGAGCTCCTGTGAGAGCTCGCGTCGGGCGCGTGACACCCGGTTGAGGCGCTCGACCATGTGCACCGGGATCCGGATGGTGCGTGACTGGTCGGCCAGCGCCCGGGTCATCGACTGCCGGATCCACCAGGTGGCGTAGGTGGAGAACTTGAACCCCCGGCGCCAGTCGAACTTCTCGACGGCCCGGATGAGGCCCATGTTGCCCTCCTGGATCAGATCGAGAAGGGTGAGACCGCGCCCTTGGTAGCGCTTGGCAACCGACACGACGAGGCGCAAATTGGCCTCTATCAGCGTGCTCTTGGCGCCCATGGCGTTCTGCTCCACCCGCTTTGCCAGGCGTACTTCGTCCTCCCGGGTCAGCAGCGCAACGCGTCCGATCTTGTCCAGGTAGAGGCGAATGGCGTCCTCGGTGCCGCCCTCGGGCGGAGCCGCGGCCAGCCCCGCACTGCTCACGCCGCCCTCGTCGTACTCGTCATAGGGGTCTGGGCGCTCCATGAGGACCTCCTGGTCGCGCGGCTGCTCTGTCATGAGTCCTGGCCCATCGCGGTGTCGAGCTCACGGCGCACCCGCTGCAGCGCAGCGGCCAGCTCACCCTGCCGGGCGAAGTCACCGTCGGCGCGAGCGTGACGCAGCTCACGCTCGATGCGCCGCTTGTCGAGATGGAGGAAGTCCGTGTGCAGACGGCCCTCGCCGGGCGCCTGGAGCGAGTCGGCCTGCACCGCCAGGGCGGTGAGAAGCGCCGCGAGCTCGTGGTCCTCCCCCGGCAGGTCCGCCAACGGGTCGCCCGGATTGCCGATGAGGTGGTCCCGCGCCCGCCGCAGCATCCCGGAGGAGAGATGCGAGTCGCTCACGCGGCTCAAGTAGCCGGCGCCGACCTCTCCGCCGGCGGCGCACAGCGCGAGGAAGACCCCTTCCGCGTCCAGCCCGGTCGCGTTGGAAGGGGAAACTTCCGACCGCTCGCGGGCGGAGTCGACCGGCGAGCTCGCGCCCGAGGGCGGGCGCTCCACGGTCGCGATCACGTAGTCCACCGGCACGTCCAAGCGGTCCGCCACGAGGCGCACCAGGTGGTCGCGGCGGGCACTCCGCTCGGGGGCGGCCGCGATCAACTCACGCACCCTCCCGAGTGCCCGATCCCTTCCGACCGGCGTTTCCAGATTCTCATCCTCAAGCGCCCTCCCAACCGCGAACTCAAGCATAGACAAGGCCGAAGCGAGCCGATCGATTACCGCCTCGATCCCCTCCGCGGCCACCAGCTCAGCCGGGTCCTTGCCCTCGGGCATCCGTACCACCCGCAGCTCGAGGTCGCGATCCTCCGCTATCCGGGCGGCGCGCAGCATCGCCTCTTGCCCGGAGCGGTCGGCGTCGAAGGCAAGGAACACCGTGCCCTCGCGCCCGGCCGCCCGCGAGAGCTCTCCGAGTTGATCCTGTGTCAGCGCGGTGCCCATGATGGCCACGGTCTCCTCGATCCCCGCCTGGTGGAGTGCCAGCACGTCGGTATAGCCCTCGACGACCACGATCCGGCGGGCTTTCGCCGCCGCCGAGCGGGCGCGGTCGATGCCGAACAGCTGACGACCCTTGTGGTAGATCTCGTTCTCGGAGGTGTTGATGTACTTCGCGCCCTGCTCGTCGCGCATCGCCCTGGCGCCGAACCCGAGCACACGCCCGCGGGCATCCGCCAGCGGGAACATGATCCGGCCGCGGAAGCGGTCGAGCAGCCCTCCCGAGCGCGAGCGCTGCACGAGGCCCGCGCCCAGCAGCTCCTCTGGTTTGAAGCCGTCCCGCTGGGCGCCGACCAGAAGGCGATCCCACGCCTTCGGCGAATAGCCCACCCGGAACGCCCGCAACACCTCGGCAGAGAGCCCTCGCTCGGTCAGGTAATCACGCGCCCTCCTCGCCTCGCTCGACTCGTGCAGGTAGGTGGCGTAGAAGTTGGCCGCACGCTCGAGCAGGGCGAGCAGCCGCTCGCGCCGCCTGCGGCGCTCCTCCTCCTCGGGGTCCTCTCGCTCGCGCTTGAGCTCGACGTTGTAGCGCTCGGCCAGCGCCTCCACCGCGTCGGGGAAGTCGAGCGCCTCGATCTCTCTCACGAACGTGATGGCATCTCCCCCGACCCCGCAGCCAAAGCAGTTGTAGAGCTTGCGCTCCGCGTCGACGGAGAAGGAGGGGGTGCGCTCGTCGTGAAAGGGGCAGAGCCCCACCCACCGCGCCCCCACGCGGCGCAGCTCGGTGCGCGTGGATACGAGCTCCACCATGTCCACCGCCTCGCGCGTCCGCTCGATCGAGTCCTGCGTGTAGCGCGGGGGCACCGCGATCAAAAGCCCTGTGGCACCGACAGGTCGGAGAAGGCCCGGATGGCATACCTGTCGGTCATGCCCGCCAGGTAGTCGACCACGCGCTCGTGATCCGGGGCACCGGGCGTGACCGGCGGCGGGAGGTGATCGGCGTAGTGGTCGAACAGGGCGCGCAGCATGCGCTCGATCCGGCCCCGCTCCCTCTGGGCATCCTCGCCCAGGTACACGCGCTCGAACATGAACTGCCGCAGCCGCAGCATGGCGGCACCCACGTCGTCGCCCTGAACGATGTCTCCAGCCCTCTGCGAGCGCTCGAGGAGATCGCGCACCAGCGTCTCGATCCGCTCCGAGCCCGTGTCCCCGAGCGCCCTGATCTCGGCGGCGGGCAGGTCGTCGAAGCTGATCACGCCCGCGCGCAGGGCGTCGTCGATGTCGTGATTGATGTAGGCGATCCGGTCGACCACCCGCACGATCCTGCCCTCGAGCGTCGCCGGCGTGCCAGGGCCGGTGTGGTTGAGGATGCCTTCGCGCACCTGCTCCGTCAGGTTGAGGCCGGCGCCGTCGCGCTCGAGGCACTCGACGGTACGCAGCGAGTGCCCGTTGTGGCGAAACCGGATCCCGTAGCGCGCCTGGAGGCACTCGTCGAGCACCGCCTCGCCGATGTGCCCGAACGGCGGATGGCCGAGGTCGTGCCCCAGTCCGATCGCCTCCGTGAGGTCTTCGTTCAGCCGCAGGGCGCGCGCCACGTTGCGCGCGATTCCGCAGGCCTCGAGAGTATGCGTAAGCCGTGTGCGGTAGTGATCGCCCTCCGGTGCGATGAACACCTGCGTCTTGTGCTTGAGACGGCGAAACGCCTTCGTGTGCACGATCCGGTCGCGGTCGCGCTGGAAGGGCGTGCGGTGAGCTGAATCCGCTTCGCTCCGGTGGCGCCTGGCCGGGTACGAGCGGGTGGCAAGCGGCTGAAGAACCTGCTCCTCGAGCGCTGCCATGCGCTCGGCAAAGCTTGTCACAGCACTGCCACTCGAGGTCTCGATCGCCACCCCCGAATTGTCTCAGGAAGCCTCTCCTGCCTGGTAGCGCCCGGCCCCGGGGCGTCGAGATCAGTCAGGCGCGATCGGGGCCACGCGCCGGCCACCCGCGGTATGGGAACGCGACACAGATCGTGTGGGCACGCGACATAGATCGTCCGACGCCCCCGGGCGCATATGCCGACGGCAAACGGTGGCAGAGGGTTGCAGTTTCTTGCCCTCCCGGGAGAGACTGGGCGGCATGTCGAACCCCGAGATAGTCCTGGCGAGGCACGGCGAGACCGAGTGGAGCCTCAACCTCCGGCACACCGGCACGAGCGACATCCCGCTGACCGACAAGGGCCGCCGCCACGCGGAGGCGCTCGGGACTCGCCTGGCCGGCCGGGAGTTCGCGGCGGTCTTCACCAGCCCCCTGTCCCGGGCGGCGGAGACCTGCAGGCTCGCCGGTCTCGGAGACCAGGCGGTGGTGCGAGAGGAGCTGGTGGAGTGGGACTACGGGGAGTATGAGGGACTCACAACGGCCGAGATACGCGAGACGGTGCCAGGATGGACCATATGGAGCCACGACATACCAGGCGGGGAGAACGCCGAGCAGGTGGGCGCCCGCTGCGACGCGCTGATCGAGGACATGCTGCGGTTCGAAGGTGACGTCGCCTGCTTCGCCCACGGGCACCTCCTACGCGTGCTCGGCGCCCGCTGGATGGGGATCGCCCCCGAGAGGGGCGCCAACCTCGCCCTCTCCACCGGCACCCTCAGCGTGCTCGGGTGGGAGCGGGCGAACAGGACGCTGCAGCTCTGGAACGACGGGTCGCATATAGAGGATTAGGCCGGGGGATTAGACCGGGGGCTCGCGCCCCCGGAGCCCCCCGCCGCTCTCGCCCTACGGCGACCGGTGGCGGGCCCGGTCCGGTGAGGGCTCCGGCTGCCGCCGCGACCCGCGGCCCCTTCGGGGCCACGGTCGCCCGGGAGGGATGGGACCGGGGGCGACTTCGCGCACCTCCTTCTGCCGGCCTGTCTGGTGGTCGTGACGTCACGCCAATCCAGGACGACGCGCCAGGTTCCCGCCCGCCGTCCTGGTTGGTGGTGGTTACGTCACCCCTATGCAGGAGGCCGCTCCTGGGGCTCAGCCGTGCTGGCCACGGGTTGCGGGAGCACCATCCCCCCGCGCGCCGGCCTTGCTGAGCCCTCCTTGTGCCTCGGGCTAGGCCGCCACGCGTGGCAGGCGCACGTGGGCGTGGTGCTCGAGTGTCTCTGCCAGGGCGCGGTCGGCCTGACTCAGTGCCCCTTCCGGGGCCTCGGGGGCCTCCGAGAGCGGGTGTGCCAGGGCCCTGACCAGGAACTCGTGCGACTGCGCGCCGAGCGGGAACGAGCCCGCCTCGCAGCTGGCGCATACGACGCCACCCGCCGGTGGGGAGAACCCGGTCAGCTCCTCCCTCTCCCCGCAGGTGACACACGATGCGAGCTCGGGGGCAAAGCCCGCCGCCAGGAGCAGCTTGGCCCGGAACGCGAGCGCCTGGGCACGTGTGGCCGCCCCGGCGTGTGAGTCGAGCAGGCCGAGCTGGTTGCAGAGCAGGTTGTAGGCCGCCGGGTTCGGCTCCGCGGAGTCGAGCAGCCGCAGCACCGCCTCGCAGGCCTGGACCGCGCGCTCGAGAGATGCCCGCCGCTCCCGCAGTGCGGGGTGGGCGTGGATCGTGTCGGCGGCTGTGACCGTGCAGAGCTCACCGCGCCCGCGGTGGAGCACGAGGTCCACCCGCGCCATCGGCTCGAGGCGTCCCCCGAGTCGGGAGCGCATCCGCCGGGCCCCCTTGGCCACCGCACCGACCCGGCCGTGGTCGGCGCTGTAGAGGTGCAGCACGCGGTCGGCCTCGCCGTAGCGGATCGAGCGCAGCACCACCGCCTCTGTCTTGAACGTTCCGGCCATCCTCCTGGCTTATGTTGCTGAGCGGGCCGGACGGGCCGCCCGCGGCCGCGGCTGGCAGCGGGGGCAGACATACGTGCCTCTCCCGGCGGCACGCAGCTTGCGAATCGAGGAGCCACAGCGCGGACAGGGCTCCCCCTCCCGGCGATGGACGAGGAAGCGGTTCTGGAAGGACCCGCGGGCGCCGTCGGTGTGGCGGAAGTCGTCGATCGTGGCCCCCCGGGCGTCGATTCCGGCTTCGAGGGACTCCACCACGGCATCCCGCAGCGAGGCGATCTGCTCGCGCTTCAGCGTGCCCACGGGCCGCAGGGGATGAAGGCGGGCACGAAAGAGGGCCTCGTCGGCGTAGATGTTACCCACGCCCGCCACCCGCTCCTGGGTGAGCAGGAAGGCCTTGACCGGCGCCCTGCGGTTGCGCGCCAGCGCCCCGAGGGCCTCGGCGGTGAAGTCCGGTGAGAGTGGTTCGACACCCAGGCGGGAGGCGAAGTAGTCCTCCACGGTGTCCGCTCCCAGCAGCACCTCACCCGTGCCGAAGCGACGTTGATCGCAGAAGAGCACCCGGCGACCGTCCTCGAGGGTCACGCGAGCGCGCAGATGCGATCGTCCGTCGTGGTCCTCCTCCTCGCTCACCAGCATCAGGGTGCCGGTCATCCGCAGGTGCATCACGAGCGTGACCTCCTCCTCAAGCTCGACCAGCAGGTACTTGCCGCGGCGCGACACCCTTTCGATCAGGCGTCCGCGAACGGCGTCGGCCACCTCGTCCGGGTGTGCCGGCGAGCACCAGCGCGGGTCGAGCACCTCGAGCTCGCGGAGCGTCCTGCCCTCCATGTGCGGGGCGAGCTGGCGCCGGATCGTCTCCACCTCGGGGAGCTCGGGCATCAGTCTTCCTTGCGAGGCGCGGGCTCCTCCGAGCCGGTCTTCTTCTTCGGCTTCGGCTTCTTCGCTGCCTTCTTCGGCTTCTTGACCTTGCCGGTCACCTCGAGGCTCCTTCGGATGGTTGGGAAGCTCGCCCGATCGAGGCGGGCGAAGGCGGCAACCGGCGCCACGAGCTCGACCACGTACTCCCCGTTGCCCCTGTAGACGTGGAGGCTTCGCAACCGCAGCCTCCCCTTGAAGATCGTTTGGTCCCCCAGCAGCTCGATCGCGGGCGCCCCGTCCACCTTGGTCAACCTGTCGCTCTTCAGACGAAAGGTCTTGTCGCGCTTCTTTGCGGCGTCCACCAGGCGGCGGCGCGCCGCAACGAGGTCCTCGCGCGTCTTCGGCAGCTGCTCCTCCCGGCGATAGGCGAAGCTCGAGATGAACGCGGCGTTCAGCGAGGCCCGGAAGAGTTGCGGTGGTGTCGAGGCCTTGACGTCGAATTCCTTCGGCACGGTCACCTTGAGCCCCGCCTGCGGGTAGCTGAGCGTGCGGGTGGCCTTGCCCTTCGGAACGTCGAAGAGGCTCCCGGAGCTCACGCGGTCGTTGCCGCAGCCGGCGGCAGCGAGCAGGCAGGCGGTCAGGGCGGATGCGGCGTGTCGGCGCACCGGTCCGGTTCTAGCAGGCGCGGGCACTGCCGCGCGGCGCCGGGCGGAGCGGGTCAGCAAGCTCAGGCGGCTCGAGAGCCGACGCTCAGGTGGCCCTGGGG
>DASZCV010000207.1:0-5309 GCA_035942755.1 Thermoleophilaceae bacterium | reverse complement strand
CATGTAGACGGTGGTGAACTTCACGTTGTCTGCCAGGCACTCCGGAGCGGCACAGCGCGTGAACGCATCGAGTGCGGACTTGGACGCCACGTATGCCGAGAAGCGCGGGGTGTTGGTCTGCGCGCCGATGGATGACACGTTGATGATGTGGCCGGACTTGCGCTCCCGCATCCCGGGCAGGAAGGCCATGATGAGCTTGAGCGCGCCGAAGTAGTTGAGCTGCATCGTGCGCTCGTAGTCGTGGAACCGCTCATACGAGCGCGCGACGCTGCGCCGAATCGACCGGCCGGCGTTGTTGACCAGGATGTCCACTCCACCGTGCTCCTCCAGTACCTCCCGGGCCAGCCGGTCGATGTCCTCCATGTCGGAGAGGTCGGCCGGGTGCACGAACGCCGTCCCGCCCGCGTCTCTCACCTGCGCTGCCACCTCCTCGAGCTTCTCGCGCGTGCGGGACACCAGCAGTACCGTGCCGCCGGCCGCGCCGACCTTGAGCGCCGTCTCCTGACCGATGCCGCTGGAGGCTCCGGTGATGAGGATCCGCTTGCCCGCGATCGCGCCCGGGAGCGAGCGATCGCGGAACAGGTCCGGGTCGAGGTTGCGCTCCCAGTAGTCCCATAGCCGGGCGGCGTAGGTATCGAGCGGCGGCACCGCGATGCCCGTGCCCTCGAGCGCGCGCATGGTGTCGCGCGCGTCGAAGTGACAGTGGAAGTCGCGGTTCTGCATGGCATCGGGCGGCACGCCGAAGTCGCGCAGGAGCTGGTTGCGGATGCGCTTGACGGTTGGAAGCGCCATCACGCCGGCCTTGACGGGCGCGGGGATCGCGTTCGTCAGGTGGGAATCGATGCGCATCGCGAACTGGGGCGCGTGCGCGGCCTTCGCGAACGTGTTGAGTGCCCCTCCCACCGACATCGGCTCCGGATTGACCAGATGGAAGGTGTCGCCCGGCAGGTCGGCGTCGGGGAGATGTGCGATGTGATCGATCGCGCGCGCCACGTAGTCGACCGGCACGATGTTGGTCTGGCCCCCTTCGGGTCCCGCTATCGGCATCCACTGCGGAAGGGCGTTGCGCAGCCTCTGGATCAGCTTGAAGAAGTAGTAGGGCCCGTCGACCTTGTCCATCTGGCCTGTCTCCGAGTGGCCGACGACGATGCCGGGACGGAAGATCAGCGTCTTAGCCTTCACGTGCCGCCGCACGAGCTCCTCCGACTCGTACTTGGTCCGGTGGTAGTGGTGCGGAAGCTCCTGTCCCTCGTCGAACATGTTCTCCTGGAACACGCCCTTGTAGGAGCCCGCCACTGCGATCGAGCTGACGTGGTGGAAGCGCCCGACCTCGAGGGAGTCGGCCAACTCGATCGCGTGCCGGGTGCCGTGCACGTTGGCCTTGATCGAGGTCTCCTGGTCGGCCTCCACGTCGTACACCGCCGCGAGGTGGAAGAAGTGGTCGATCTTCTCGTCCCCACGAAGGGTGGATCCGGAGGGCTCACCCTGCAGTGCCTCCACCCCGAGCCCGGGCTTCGACAGGTCCCCGGGCACGGGCACGATCCGCCCTTCCGCGGCGCCCAGGCGGCTCGCCAGCGCGGCCAGTTTGCCGCGGGAGCCCTCCCTGACCAGCACGTAGATGGTGCCGTCGCGCCCCAGCAGCTGCTCGACCAGGTGGCGGCCGATGAAGCCCGTGGCTCCGGTGACGAAGTAGTTCAAGACGGCTCTCCCATTCTCCCTCAGGACAGCGGCGAGTCTATAGCGCGCCGATGAGCCTCCGCCCGCCTGCGCGAGCGCCCGCGCACCACGGCGGGGTCATGGCCCGGGGCTTCGCCGCTGTAGCGTCAGCCCCGTGAGCGAACGCACGCTCAGCATGAAGGAGGCCGCCGATCGGGCGGGCGTCTCGAGCGCCACGCTCAGGCGCTGGGCATCCACCGGGGTGATCCCGGAGATGTCCGGGAAGAGCGGGGAGGCCTGGACCGCCGCAGCCACCGCTCACGCGCGGGTGGTGGCCCGGCTGCGCCGGCGGGGGCACACGCTCGAGCAGATCCGCCGCGCAGCGGCGGACGGGCGGCTTGCCTACGGCTTCGTCGAGGAGATGTTCCCTCCCGTGCACGGGGGGGTACCGCTGGAGGACGCGGCGGAGGCCACCGGGCTCGAGACGGCTCTGATCGAGCGCTTCTGGGGCGCCATGGGGCTGCCGGCCGGCGGACTCGAGCGGCTGACCGACGGGGACCTCCAGGCGCTCCGCTACGCCGCGTCGGTGCTCGGGGCGGGATTTCCCTTCGTGGCCTTTCTCCAGCTCGCGCGCGTGTACGGCCAGGCGCTGGCACAGATAGCGGATGCCGAGGTGCGCCTCTTTCACATCTATGTGCACGAGCCGCTGATCCGCGAGGGCGTGCCCGGCATGCAGATGGCCGAGGAGATGGAGCACCTGGCGCGTGACCTGCTTCCCCTGGCCTCGCCGCTCATGGACTACGTGCACCAGCGCTTCCTTCAGCACTACATCGAGCAGGACGTGGTCGGTCACATGGAGATGGAGATGGATCCCGAGGTGGACCTCGGCCGCGTCAAGGTGGCGATCGCGTTCTGCGACCTGGCCGGGTACACCCGCTACACCGAAGAGCAGGGCGAGGAGGAGGCGCTCTCCTTCGTCGAGTCGTTCGTGCAGGCCGTGGTGGAAACGCTGCCCGACGACGCTCGCGTGATCAAGACGATCGGCGACGAGGTGATGATCGTCGGGCATGACGTCCAGGCGCTCACCGACTGGGCCGTGGGCTTCCAGCAGCTCTTCCGCGAGCGGCCGGAGCCGCGCATCGGCCTTCACTACGGCGCGGCGCTCTACCGCGACGGCGACTACTTCGGCCGTGAGGTCAACCTCTCCTCGCGCATCGTGGCCAGGGCCCGCGGCGGGGAGGTGCTCGTGACCGAAGCGGTCGTGGAGCGCGTGGCCGAGAGCGAGCACCTGGTGTTCGAGGGTGTCGGCCAGGTGAAGATGAAGGGCTTCGACGATCCGGTCCAGTTATGCCGGGCAGCGAAGCCGAGGTAGGCGGAGTGGCGGAGCGGGTGCTCGAGGCGGCTCGCGAGAGCGGGCTGATCGCAGCGGAGCAGCCCCTCCTCGTGATGCTCTCAGGGGGCGCCGACTCCGTGTGCCTGCTCGACGTGGCGGTGCGCCTGGGCGCTCGCACCGCGGCGCTGCACGTGAACTACGGGCTGCGCGACGAGGCCGAGGGCGACGAGGAGCACTGCCGCGCGTTGTGCCGCTCCGTCGGCGTGCCGCTCACCGTGGAGGAAGTGTGGCTGCCCGAGCAGGGCAACGTGCAGGCCCTCGCGCGGGACGCCCGCTACGGACTGGCAGAGCGAATCGCCCCCGGCGACTACGCGGCCGCGCACACCGCCTCCGACCAGGCGGAGACGCTGCTCTACCGGCTGGCTGTGTCGCCGGGCCGGCGGGCCCTGCTGGGGATGGAGCCGCGGAGGGGCAGGCTGGTCCGGCCGCTGCTCGGCGCGACACGCGATGAGACCCGCGCCTACTGCCGCGAGCGCGGCCTCTCCTGGCGTGAGGATGCCTCGAACGAGGACCCCCGGTTTGCCCGCGCTCGTGTGCGACTCGACCTGCTGCCGGCGCTGCGCTCGCTGAATCCGGCGGCGGAGCGCACGATCACCGAGACGGCACTGCTGCTCCGGGACGAGTCGGAGTTGCTCGAGGGGGTCGTGGCGAGCGCCCTCGAGGCGCTCGGCGGGGGACCCAGGGTGGAGCTGGCGGCACTGCGAGAGCTGCCGCCGGCGCTGTCGCGGCTGGTCCTGCGCGAGCTCGCGGAACGCGCCAAGGGCGGGCCTCACCCGCTGTCTCGCGCGGACGTGACCCGCATCCTCGAAGCCGCCGATGCGGGAAGCCGCTCACTCGATCTGGGAGGAGAGCTGAGGGCTCTGGTCGAGTACGGGACGCTTCGGTTCAGGCGCGGCGGGGACCGGCCCCCGCCGGAGCCGGTGCCCCTGTCGGTTCCCGGCCGGGCGCGGTTCGGAAGCTGGGAGGTGGAGGCGATCGCCGGCAGCGGTGAGGCGCTGGTGTCCGCCCGGGCGCTCGGTGGGGCTCTCACCGTGCGTGCCTGGCGGGCCGGGGACCGCATCCGGCCGGTCGGTCTCGGCGGCACGAAGTCGCTTCAGGACCTGTTCACCGATCGCAAGGTCCCGCGGGCACTGCGCGCCTCGCTGCCGGTCGTCGAGGCACGGGACGGCATCGTCTGGGTGGCCGGCGTGGCACTCGATGAGCGCTTCGCGGCCGCCCCGGATGACCCCCGCCCGGTGGGGCTCTCGGCTCGCCAGGTGCTGCCCATCTAGACTCGCGCGGTGGTGAAGGACCCCGCGATCGGAGACGTGCTCGTCCAGCGCGATGACCTCGCTCACCGGGTCCAGGCCCTCGGCGAGGAGATCACGCGCGACTATCTGGGGCGCACGTTGCTGCTGGTGGGAGTTCTCAAGGGCGCCATGTTCTTCCTGTCCGACCTCATGCGCCGGCTCGAGGTTCCGTGCGAGGTGGACTTCATGGCCGTCGCCTCCTACGGGTCCTCGACGGACTCGAGCGGCGTCGTGCGGATCCTGAAGGACCTCGATGCTTCGATCGAGGGCAGGGACGTGCTGATCGTCGAGGACATCGTGGACTCTGGCCTCACGCTCTCGTACCTCCTGCGCACCTTGAAGGCGCGCGACCCGGCGTCGCTCGAGGTGTGCGCGCTGCTCACCAAGCCGGAGCGCCGCAAGGTGAACCTCCCGATCCGCTACACGGGCTTTGAGATACCCAACCGGTTCGCGATCGGGTACGGCCTCGACTACGCCGAGCGCTTCCGCAACCTGCCCTACGTCGCAGTCCTCGCCGACGGGGCGTAGTGGCCTGCGCCCGCGGGCGCAAGGCACAAGAAGGGAACTACCCCCTTGCTAGGCTGTCGTTTCACCCGGCCTGACGCCTCCTTCCCCTCCTGTGAGCAGATTCTTCAAGAGTGCGCTGTTTCCGATCCTGATCGTGATCGTGCTCGTGTTCTTTGCGCGGGAGCTGATCAGCCCGAACGACAAGCAGCCGGATCCGGTCTACACGGAGTTCCTGGCCCAGCTCGACAGCGGCAAGGTCAAGGAGGTCACGCTCAACACGAAGAACAACCGGATCGACGTCACGCTCAAGCCACAGCGCGGCGGCGAGCCCTCGAAGTACAGGACCGCCTATCCCGACAACACCGAGCCGAGCCTGGTCAACGCGCTGCGCGCGGAGAACGTGCCGATCGAGGTCAAGGCCAAGTCGGGCAGCGGCTGGAGCACCGCCCTCATCTACATCCTGC
>DASZCV010000206.1:0-2596 GCA_035942755.1 Thermoleophilaceae bacterium | reverse complement strand
GCGCTATCCCCGCTTCCTGGTGCTCAACTGGGCCTTTGAGCTGCCCTACGTGTCCGTGGCCATCAGGAAGCTCGGTGGCGTCGTCGCCTCGCCCCACAATGCGTCCCGGCTGCTCGAGCAGGACCGCCTCCTGGCGGTGTTCCCCGAAGGGGTCAAGGGGGCGGGCAAGCCCTTCAGCGAGCGCTATCGCCTGCAGCGCTTCGGTAGAGGCGGCTTCGTGGAGGTGGCCCTGCGCACCGGCGCGCCGATCGTCCCGGTGGCCGTGGTGGGTAGCGAGGAGATCTACCCCAAGCTGGGTGAGGCGCCTCTGCTCGCCCGGCTACTGGGGGCGCCCTACTTCCCACTCACCCCCATATTTCCCTGGCTCGGGCCGATCGGGATGGTGCCGCTGCCCTCCAAGTGGCGGATCGAGTTCTGCGAGCCGATCGAGACGGCCGCATACGGGCCCGCCGCAGCCGAGGACCGCGCCCTCGTGCTCGAGCTCTCCGAGCAGGTACGTGAGACGATCCAGCGCAAGCTCTACGAGAATCTCGTGAGGCGCGGCCGGACGTTCGTCTAGGGTAGGCGCCGGCATGGGCTTTCAATCGGCGGCGGAGTTCAGGGAGGTCATGGACAGGACCTTCGAGTTCATGAGCACGGACCCCGAGATGGGACCGAAGCTCCGCGACGCCGAGACGCCCCAGCGGTTCGAGTTCCCGGACCTCGACCTGGTGGTCAACATCACCTTCGCTCCCGCGGTCACCGACGGGCAGAACCTGCGCTGGGAGTGGTCAGACGACGTGCCCTGGGAGCCCGAGGTGGAGATGACGATGGACTCGGACGTGGCAAACCGCTACTTCCAGGGCCGCGAGAACATCGCGATGGCGGTCGCCAGAAGGCGGATCAAGACATCGGGCAACATCAAGAAGGCGCTGGCGCTGGCGCCCATCACAAAGCCCGTGTTCAGGAAGTACAAGGCGATGGTCGAAGCCGACTATCCCCACCTAGTCGAGTAGCACCGTCCCCGGCTCGGCTCAGGGCCAGATGGCGCGCAGTCGCGCGGCCTCGGTCAGGCGCTCGAGCGCCACCAGCTGGGCCGCCGTGCGCCAGTCGGCCCCAGTGCGCTCGGCGGCGTCGAAGACCCGTCCGAGGGCGTCGCGCAGCTGGCGTCGCATGCGGTCGGCGATCGTGGCCGCGTCCCAGAAGTACTTCTGCTGGTCCTGCACCCACTCGAGGTAGCTGACCGTGACGCCACCCGCGTTGGCCACCACGTCGGGCAGCAGCATGATCCCGCGCTCGAGCAGGATGCGGTCGGCCTCGGGAGTGGTGGGGCCGTTTGCCCCCTCCACCACCAGGCGGCACTGGAGCGCGTGTGCGTTCTCGGCGGTTATCTGCTTCTCGAGCGCCGCCGGAATCAGCACGTCGCAGGAGGCGCGGAGCACGCCTTGACGCGTGGTGGCCTCCCCGGCCGCGCAACCGCGGAGGAAGCGGTGCTCGCGGACCCAGGCGATCACCTCCTCCGGGTCCAGACCGTCCGGGTTCAGCAGCCCGCCGGTCACATCGGCCAGCCCGACGATCGATGCCCCCCGGCGCGTCAGCTCGCGGGCCGCCACCGCGCCGACGTTGCCGAAACCCTGGATGGCCACGCGGCAGCCCTCCATGCTCCAGTCGAGCCGTTCGAACAGCGCCTCCATGCAAAAGACGACGCCGAGCCCCGTAGCCGCCTGGCGCCCCACCGTGCCTCCCAGCACCACCGGCTTGCCGGTCACGCTCTCTGGCACACCATGCCCGGCCTGCTGGGAGTAGGTGTCCATGAACCAGGCCATCTCGCGCTCGCCCGTGGCCATGTCGGGAGCCGGGATGTCCCTGTCCGGCCCGATGATCGGGAAGATCTCGGTGGTGTAGCGGCGGGTGATCCGCTCGAGCTCCCCTGCCGAGAGCCTGTTGGGGTCACACCGCACACCGCCCTTCGCGCCCCCGAAGGGCAGCCCCACGACCGCGCACTTGATGCTCATCCACATCGAAAGCGCGGCGCACTCGCCGAGTGAGACGCCGGGCGCGTAGCGGATCCCGCCCTTCGTGGGTCCCATCGCGAGGGTGTGCTGGACCCGGTAGCCGGTGAACATCTCGACCTCACCGTTGTCGCGCCTGACCGGAAAGTTCACCACGAGCGACCGGCGCGGCTCCAACAGGCGGGCGCGGACCTCGGGCTCGAGCCCCAGGACGTCGGCGGCCTGCTCGAACTGGGCCACCGCGATGGCCCAGAGCTCGGACCGCCATTCCCTCCCCGGGGCCGCGAGGTGGTGCTCGGTGGCGAGGACCTCGTCCCAGCCGCCACTGCCTCGGCGCTCGAGAGAGCTCAGAAGTGCACTCCACGGAGCAGGTACGCCATCGCGACCGCCTCCGTGGAGATCTCCTGGTCCTGTCGTGGCTCGGCAGGCGCCGCCCCGTCCCCCGCGTCCCTCCTCTTCGCCGCCTTGGAGTCGGGGAACAAGTCGTAGGCCTGGTGCAGGATGATGTCCACCGAGGCGGGCGAGAGCGTGTAGAGCAGCTCGCCGAAGGTACCAAGGCGCGAGGCCTTCTTCTTCGGCTTGTCGATCATCGCGTCGGAGAGCAT
>DASZCV010000205.1:0-3606 GCA_035942755.1 Thermoleophilaceae bacterium | reverse complement strand
CCGAAGTGCAGCTCGGCGAGGTAAGCATCCACCTGCTCCTGCAGGTCGACGGGAAAGCCGGCCTCCGCGGCGTCCGCTCTCAGAGAAGCTGCTCCTGGCCCCCGTCCGGGGCTTCGCGCTCGGCCTCGCGGGCGGCGCGGTCGAGCTCCGACCCCGCCCGGCCGGCGAGCTCGGCACAGCGCTCCACGAGGGCGGCCGCCTCCTCGGCGTCGAGGGGGCCGGCGCGCAGCCTCGACGCAGCGTCCTCCAGCTCACGGACCAGCGCGTCGAGCCCTGCGCTCACGCGGACCCAACGCTCTCGCGTAGCACGGCGCCGAGGATGCCGTTGAGGAAGCCCGGCGCCTCGGCCCCGCATAGCTCCTTTGCGGCCTCGACCGCCTCGTCGATCGCCACCTCGGCCGGCACATCGCTTCGGTGCAGGACCTCGAAGAGCGCTACGCGCAGGATGTTGCGCTCGAGCGGGGCGATGCGGTCGAGCGTCCAGCCCTCGGCGTGGCGCTCGATCAGCCCGTCGATCTCCTCGCGCCAGTGCTCCACTCCCTGCACGAGCTCGCGGGTGAACGCCCGCGCGGTCGGCTCGAGCACCTCGCGCGGGTTGCGGCCGTTGAGGTCTGACTGATAGAGCGCCACGACCGCCGCCCGGCGCTGTTCGGTGCGGCGCATCCTGCCACCTAGGCGCGGGAGACGTACTCGCCCGAGCGCGTGTCAACGCGCACGCGGTCGCCCACATTCACGAACAGCGGCACCCTCACCGCCACACCGGACTCGAGCGTGGCGGGCTTGTCGCCCCCACCCGACACGGTGTCGCCCTTCACGCCCGGCTCGGTCTCGGCCACCGCGAGCTCCACGGCGCTCGGCACCTGAAGGTCCGTGGGGCGCTCGTCCACGTAGAGGATGTCCACCTCGTCGCTCTCCTTCACCCAGCGCAGCGAGTCCCTCACCTGCTCCTCGGGGATGGTGAGCTGCTCATAGGTCTGGACGTCCATGAGATGGGCGTCCGTGCCGTCGGAGTAGAGGTACTGCATCTTGCGCGTCTCGGTGCGGATCGGGCGGAACTTCTCGCCGGCCCGGAACGTCTTGTCGAGCGCCGCGCCGTCGCTCACCCGCTTGAGCTTGGTGCGCACGAAGGCCCCGCCCTTGCCAGGCTTCACGTGCTGGAAGTCGATGATCTTGAAGACCACGCCGTCGACCTCGATGTGCGTGCCGTTCTTGAACTGGTTGGTGCTTATCAACAGGTGGCCTTTGCTCTCGCCTTCAGCGCCCCCAGGAGAGGACGGACCCTCATGATGGCAGCCAGGAAGTCCGCGCCGGATGGACCCGCATGTTCGGATATCAGGCGTTGCCGTGCGGGAGGCCGAGTCCTTGACCGGGCACAGCTACCTCGCTGCCGTCGATCTACCCGCCGAACGAGGCCTCGACAAGGCGGACCTGACGGCGTCGGCAACGGTTGCCACGTGAGTGTCGTCCATGCCGATCCACAGTGGCAGGCGCACCAGCCGGCCGGCCACGTTCGACGTCACGGAGAGCGCCCCATGGCTTCGCCCATGGCGGAGGCCGCCAGGGGAGTCGTGCAGTGGCACGTAGTGGAACACCGCCTGCACGCCCTTGCCGGCCAGGGCACCTATCAGGCTGTCGCGCGTCGTCCGATCTTCGACCAGCACGTAGTACATGTGGGCGTTGTGTGCGACGCCTTCCGGGATGACGGGCCGGCGCAGGAGACCCAGCTCCTCCATCTCGAGAAACGCCTCGTCATAGCTTTCCCACACCCGCATGCGCCGCCGCGTGAGGTGGTCGGCGGATTCGAGCTGTGCCCAGAGAAAGGCCGCATTGAGCTCGCTCATACCGTACGACGATCCCTGCCCGATCCAGGTGTAGTGATCGGTCAGGCCACGCAGGAGATCCGCCCGGTTGGTCCCCTTGTTGCGCGCCACTTCAGCCGTCCGCACCAGGGCCGCATCGTTCACGAGCAATGCTCCGCCCTCGCCGCACGTGACGTTCTTCGTCTCGTGGAACGAGAGCGCGCCGAGCGCGCCGAACGTGCCCAGGGCGCGGCCGTCGAGCCGCGCCATGACGCCCTGTGCCGCGTCCTCGATCATCCACAGACGCCGGCGGCCGGCGATCTCCGCCAACTCACCTACGTTCGCGCCAACACCTGCGTAGTGGACGGGAACGATCGCCCGGGTGGCGGGGCCCACGGCTTCCTCGACGAGGCTCTCGTCGAGATTCAGCGTGTCGGGACGGATGTCGACGAAGACCGGGGTCGCTCCGCGCAGAACCACGGCGTTCCCAGTCGAGACGTATGTGTACGACGGCATGATGACCTCGTCACCCGGTTGCAGGTCCGCAAGGATCATCGCCAGCTCCAAGGCAGCGGTGGCGGAGTGGACGGGAAGCGCCGCGGCCGCGCCCGTCCGCTCCTCGAGCCATTGGCTGCACCGTCGCGAGAACTGGCCGTCGCTGGACAGATGGGCGGCCGCGATGGCCTCGTCGATGTAGCGGTGCTCCCGCCCGGTGGCGAACGGGCGGTTGAATGGAATGCGGTACGGCTCCGAGGTCATGCGCCTTGCTCGCCCCCCACCTCTGCCCGCGGCCGGGACGCCGACGGCCGGTTCGCCACGACCAGCCCGGCGAGCACGAGCACGGCTCCACCGATCTTCGCCATGGTCAGGGGCTCGTCGAACGCGAGCACGCCGAGCAACACCACCAGGATGAGCGATGTGCTCATGAGGGGATACGCAATGCCCAAGTCGAGCCGCGAGATAGCCGCCAACCACGCGATCGAGGCGATCACGACCGCTATCGCCACCGTCCAGATCCAGGGATCGAGCAGCAGCTCGAGCGCCCATATGAGCTGCTGGGGAACTTCGTCGGCGGTGTCGCCGGCACGATCCACGCGCCACTTCACGACTCCTTGACCGTAGACGGTGAGCATGACGGTCACCCCGGCCGCCACGAACGGCGAGGTCCCACGTTCGGCGGCGTGGCTCGTCATGGCATAGCCGGGACCAGCGCCGGCGGGCCCTCGAAGCTCTTCATGTAACTCGGTGCGGCTTCGCCCACGTTGAGGAGTAGGTCGAGGATCGACACCCGGTGCTCAAATGGGCCGTGCGCCTGGGGATACTCGGGGTAGCCGGTGTAGTCGATGAACTGCACGCTCAGCCCGCGCTCCTCGAACGGCTCGAGCCGGAGGTACGCCCGGCCGGCCGGCCCCGATACGTACTCTCGGCCGCCCACAGCAGCTACGAGCGCGGCCAGCCGCTCCGAGGGGTCACGAGGCTCGACCCCATGCTCAGTCGACCAGCTCACGCGCGTAGTGATCCCCAGTTGCTCGCACACCGCCTGCAGGAACCGGCGGTTGATGTCACTGAGCCGCGACCCGTCGACCTCCAGGTAGAGCGAGTGCAGCCACTCTCTATACCGCTGAAAGTACGGAGCGCGGGCGTAGGCGTGGTTGATCGCGCGCCAGTGACGTTGGCGCCATCCCATATCGGAGACGCGAACCTCATCGATGCGCTGGAGGTAGCGCCCCTTGGTAATGACCGGGACGGTCAACCACTGGACCCCTTGCGCGGTCTTGATCCGGTTCCGATTGCGCCAGTCTCGGCG
>DASZCV010000204.1:0-7436 GCA_035942755.1 Thermoleophilaceae bacterium | reverse complement strand
CTAGCGCCCTGGCCTTCTACCTTCGCGAGGGCGGCGAGTTCGCCGCCACCGAGCTCCCCCGCGGACCGTGGGACTTCGAAAGCCAGCACGCGGGGCCGCCATGTGCCCTCCTTGGGCGCGCCGTCGACCGCGCCGGGGCCTTGGAGGGCGCGCGGATGGCGCGCATCACCTTCGAGATCCTGAGGCCGGTGCCGATCGCCCACCTCACCTGCACCGCGCAGGTGGTGCGCCCCGGGCGCAGCGTCGAGCTGATCGACGGCGTCCTCTCATGTGAGGGCCTCGATCTGATCCGCGCGCGCGGCTGGCGCATTCGCACGGAGGCGGTCGCGCTACACGAGCAGCCGCCCGCGGAGGACCAGCCTCCGGGCCCCGACCAGGCGCAGGCACGCCGCTTCTTCCCGGTCGACTGGGACGCCGGCTACCACACGGCGATGGAGGTGCGCTTCCTCTCCGGCAGCTACACCGAGGCGGGGCCCGCTCGCGCGTGGATGCGCATGCGCGTCCCTCTCCTGGAGGGCGAGGAGCCCTCGGCGCTCGATCGGGTGCTGGTGGCCGCGGATTCGGGCAACGGGGTGAGCTCTCCGCTCGACTACCGGCGCTATCTCTTCATCAACGCGGACCTGTCCGTGGCCCTGCGCCGCCTCCCGACCGGAGAGTGGGTGTGCCTCGACTCGGTCACCTACGCCGAGCCGGACGGCGTGGGCCTCTCCGACACGGCGCTGCTCGATGAGCGCGGCATCGTCGGCCGGGCCACCCAGAGCCTGCTGGTGCGCTCGAGGTAGGAGGGTCAGTCCTCGAGGCGGGCCTCCTCGAGGTCGAGGTCGTACTCCACCTTGCGTCGCACCTCGTCGGTGATCGCTCCACCGTCGCGCAGCTCACGCAGCTTGGCCCGCTGCGCGCCGATCACCTCACGCATCAGGCGCGAGTACGCGGATGCGCGGCCCTCGTAGTCCACGTCGTCGTCCCCCTCGGGCTTGCGGCCGTCGATCCGCGAGCTGAAGCGACGGCGGCGGTGGTCGTAGATCCCGCGCACGCGCCGGGCCGTGTCCGGGTGAACCCAGCCCTCCGCGGCCACCTGCTCGATGCGATCGAGCGCCGCAAAGGCGGTCTCGACCCGAGCGGCAAGCTCCTCGTCGGCATCGAGGCGGTCCTGCTCGATCCCGACGGCGCGGATCAGTACGGGCAGGGTGAGCCCCTGGCCCACGAGCGTCACGAGGATCACGCAGAAGGCCAGGAAGATCACGAGGTCGCGCTCCGGGAACGGCGCGCCTGTCTCCGTCTCGAGTGGGATGGCGAGGGCCGCCGCCAGGCAAACCGCCCCGCGCATGCCACTCCAGGCCACCAGGGCAACGGAGCTTCTGGCCGGCAGCGAGCTCGGCGCCCGAACCCCGCGTAACCACTGCGGCAGCGACGCGAAGAGCGCCACGAAGACCAACCTGACGATCACCACGAGCGCCGCCACCAGAGCGCCGTACCCCGCGAGCTCCCCGGCCGAGCGACCCTCGATGCTCTCGAGCACCACCGGCAGCTGCAGCCCCACGAGGATGAACAGCACGGCGTTCAGCAGGAACTGCAGGCTCTCCCATATTGCGTAGAGCTGGATGCGGGTGGTTGGGGTGGTGAGCTCGGACGCCTGCCAGCCGAGCACGACTCCAACCGTCACGGCGGCCATGACGCCCGAGAGGCCAAGCTCCTCGGCGGGCAGGTAGGCGGCGTAGGCGGTGAGCAGGGAGATCGTGATCTCCGCGAGCGGATCGTCCAGCCGCCGTCTGACGGCCGATATGACCATGCCGGCGGCTACTCCCACGGCCACGCCGCCGAGCCCGGTGAGCACGAACCTGGGAGCCGCGTCGGCGAGCGAGAAGGCCCCGGTGGTCACCGCCGCCACCGCGAACTTGTAGGTGACGAGCGCCGTCCAGTCGTTCGTGAGGTTCTCGCCCTCCACGATCGTGACCACCCGCCGGGGCGCCCGCAGACGTCGCAGGATGCTGGCCGGGGCCACTGCGTCGGAGGGCGAGACCACGGCGCCGAGCACGAACGCCACCGGCCAGTCGAGGCCGATGACCACGTGCGATGCGGCCGCGACCGCCACGGTGGTCGCGATCACGAGACCGATCGACAGAACGCCGATGACCGGAGCGTTCGCTCGCAGCTCCCGCAGGTTCGAGAAGAACGCCGCCGCGTACAAGAGCGGGGGAAGGAAGATCAGCAGGACGAGGTCCGGGTCGAGCTCGACCTCCGGCACGCCGGGCACGAAGCCGATCGCCAGACCGCCGAGAACGAGCAGGATCGGGTAGGGCACCTGCAGGACTCGGGCCAATGCCGCGAGCCCGGAGATGGCCACGAGTAGCCCGAAGACCAGTAGCTCCATGTGCTCCAAGGGCGAGAGACCCTACGTGTGGCACGCCCTCCACGACCGCGAGCCACCCCGACTAGGCTCGCGAAGGCGGTCGGGCCCTTGATCAGCCGCCTGGCAGGGGCTCATCCGTGCGCCGCTACATATCCTGCCGCGCATGCCGCCCCGGCAGCTCATGCCTCTCCTGGTCGTGGCGTCGTTGCTCGGCGCCTGCGCAGGGGAGGACCAGGGCAAGCCGATCGTGCCGCCCAAGGACGCGAAGGCGGCGCCCCGGCTCTCCCGGCCGCTCGGAGCCGCCGTCTCAGCCAGGGCGGCGCGCGAGGACGACGCCTACCTGCGCACGTTCGTGTCCAACTTCACCTCGCTGACGCCGGAGAACGAGATGAAGTGGGCGATCATCCATCCCGCACGCGGCCGCTACGCCTTCAGCGATGCAGACGCGCTCGCCGGGCTCGCGCGAGCGACCGGCAAGCGCGTACGCGGCCACACGCTCGTCTGGGACCAACAGCTTCCCCGGTGGGTGACCAAGCGGGACTGGACGCGCCGGGAGCTGCGCCGCGTGCTCGTAGAGCACGTGAAGCGCGTCGTCTCCCACTTTCGCGGCAGGGTTGCCCAGTGGGACGTGGTGAACGAGCCGCTGCTCCCGTCCGGGCGACTGAAGGAGAACGTCTTCACGCGCGTGCTGGGCCCGGGATACATCGCGCTCGCGTTCCGTGCCGCTCGCGCCGCCGACCCCAAGGTGAAGCTGTTCCTAAACGAGAACGCAAGCGAGCACCCAGGACCCAAGCAGGACGCCCTCGTTGCCCTCACGGCGCGGCTGCGACGCCGCGGGGTGCCGCTGGACGGGGTGGGGCTCCAGGACCACACCCAGGCCGGCCTGGCGCCCGGCGCCGCGCGTCTCGGGGCAACCATGCGCCGCTTCACGCGCCTCGGGCTGGACGTGGAGATCACCGAGCTCGACGTGGCGATACCGCAGGGCGGCTCCCAGCGGGTGCAGGCGAGGGACTACGCCGCCACCGCGGCGGCCTGCACCGCCGAGCCACGTTGCACCGGCCTGACGATATGGGGCGTGACCGACAGGTGGTCCTGGATCGGCGCCGACAAGCGTGCGCTGCCCTTCGACGAGCGGGGCCGCGCCAAGCCGGCGCTCGCCGCCGTGCTGCGTGCGCTGAGGCGCTAGACGGTTCATGGGAAGGAGTCCGGCTCTGCCCGGCGAACCCGGGTTCTATGCCGGAGCTGAGCGTGAACCGGACACTCGTGAAGTCGCCTCCCGAGCTGTGGTCCGAGTTCAGCGAGGTAGAGCGCCTGGCCAACTACCTCGGCGAGTTCGGGGAGATCACCATCCGCCGCCTGGAACCCGAGCACATGGTCGCCTGGGAGGGCGATCACGTTTGCGGCACCGTGGAGCTCGAGGCCTCCGGCCGCGGCACGAGGGTGACCATGAAGGCCGGGGCGCGCGAGGTGGAGGCCCAGGGGGCCGACCTCCCACCGCCGACCGTTCATCAAGTGATCCCCGACCTCGAAGCATGGGACCGATCCGCTGCCGAGATCGAAAGCCATGCCGGGCGGCAGACGCCCGCGGCCCAGCGCGCCGCCGAGCGCGCGGCCGAGCGCGCGCACCGCGAGAGGAAGGGCGGCCTGGCACGCCGGCTCTTCCGCGGTCGGCGATCCGAGCACGAGGCGGCGACCGTGGGCCCAAGCCCGCTTCCCGACCCAACGAACCCCGAGTCGCCGGATCACACGGCGCAGGCGCCTCAGTTCCTGGAGCCGCCCGGCCGCCCGACCGGCCGTGCCAAACAGCCTGAGGAGGCCGCCGAGGGCGGCGCCCGGACCGTTGACGAGCACCGCGCACGCGCAGTCCTCGAGGCCGCACTCGACAACCTCGGCGGGGCACAGCACCGGCCAGTCTCGCGCCACTAGCGCCCCCGCCTTTCCGGAGCCCGGGGAGCGTGCCGGGCGCCAAGCCCGCTTGGAGGAGGCTAAGTGAGACTCTCGACCACGGTTAGGCGCGCCGGTGCCTCACCTTTCCGTCCACGGCTGAGAAACCAGTTTCGCTCTGGTTTGCCGGGTACACGAACGTATTCGCCGAGCGCCGCGGAGCACAGCATGGCGCAGACCCAGGCATAGCGCGCGGGGCGCTCGAGCACGCGCCCCGCGCGGCGTGCTTTTCGAACGGAGGTCGTCACGCAACATGGAAACTAGACGCACAACTGGGCGCCGCTCCGGTGCCGCCAAGCCGGCCGCCGGGCGAAGCCTTCGCTACGGCACATCGAAGCAGGCCGCCTCGCGGCCAAAGGGAAGAACACCGTCGATCCCCCAGCTACGGCGAGGTGGAGGTCCACAGGGCAGATCGGGGGGCGCAAGACAGCCGGGAAGGGGGATCGCCGGCCTGCGAGGCGCGGGCAGCTCGACGCCCACGCCGTCGCGCTTTGGCCTGCCGGGCATGGCGGCTTCACGCCTGCCTTCACGCAAGCGCGGCAAGCAAAGCGCAGGTGGGGTGGCGGCGGCCGCCAGCGTGGCGCGCGGGCTGGTGTCGCAGGGAAGCACGCGCGGCTCGAAGAAGGGGCCGGCTGCGCTCGCGATGGCGGCCGCCGGGGCGCTCGGGGGCGTCGCCCTTGTGCGGCGGCGAAAGGCCGGTACGACCCCCGAGGCGGACGCGACGACCGATACGACGCTCCATGTCTCGAGCGAACCGGTCGAGGGAGCGGGCCCTCCGGCCGTGGGAGACACGGGCGCCGCCCCGCCCGCCAGCTAGCGGACCAGTGCAAGCGACGAGCGAGGTGTCAGATGGAGCAACCGGGAACAGCTGATCAGGTCAAGGAGAAGGTCGGGCAGGCGGGCGCGCAGGCGCAGGAGAAAGCCCAGCTGGCGGCCGGACAGGCGAAGGGCAAGCTTCGCGAGCAAGTCGACCAGCGCTCGACCCAGGCGGGCGAGCAGCTGTCCTCGACGGCAGGCGATGTCCGTACGGTCGGTGAGGAGCTCCGAAAACAGGGTAAGGACAAGCCCGCGCAGCTGGCAGACCAGGCGGCTCAGCGAGTCGAGCGGTTCGGCGGCTACCTGAAGGACTCAGACGCCGATGGCAGCCTCGGAGACCTCGAGGACCTCGGTCGAAAGCAGCCCTGGGCCGTGGCCGCGGGCGGGCTGGCGCTTGGTTTCGTGGCCTCGCGCTTTCTCAAGGCCTCGAGCGAGAAGCGCTACCAGTCCTCGGGCGGCGGAGGGGAGAGAGCGCCAGGGCGGGTCAATGGCGGTGCGACGCGTGATGTGGCTTCGCCCCCGGTCCCGCCGGTAGCGGAATCGTCCCAGCCCGACCCACTCGGAACGAGGCTCTAGAGATGCCAGCGGAGAACTCCGGGGGTGACCCACGCGATCGGCCGGTCGCAGAGCTTCTCAAGGAGCTTTCGAATCAGACGACGACGCTGGTAAAGCAGGAGCTCGAGCTGGCGAAGGCCGAGATGGCCGAGAAGGGAAAGAAGGCGGGACTCGGCGCGGGGATGTTCGGCGGGGCCGGCCTCTTCGGGCTGCTGGCGCTTGGCTCGCTGACCGCCTCTCTGATCGCCGCGCTCGACACCGGCATGGAGCTGTGGCTCGCCGCGCTGATCGTCACCGTCGTTCACGCGGTGATCGCCGGAGCGCTGGCCTTGGTCGGCAAGCAGAAGACACAGGAGGCGACGCCGCCGGCCCCACAGCAGGCAATCGACAGCACGAAGGAGGATGTCCAGTGGGCAAAGAACCAGGCGAAATCCGCGAAGAGATAGAGCAGACCCGCGGCGAGATGGGCGAGACCGTAGAGGCACTTGGCTACAAGGCCGACGTAAAGACACGCGCCAAGGAGAAGATCACCGGCAGGCGAGACCAGCTGAAGGAGCGCGTGAGGCGCACTGGTTCACGTGCCGGCGATGCGACGCCGGACGCCGAGCAGGTCAAGCAGGGCGCAAAGCAGGCCGCCGGGATCGCCCAGGAGAACCCGCTCGGCCTTGCGCTTGGCTCTGTCGCCGTAGGCTTTGTTGCCGGCATGCTGATCCCGTCGACGCGCGTCGAGCACGAGAAGATCGGCCCGGTGGTCGACCAGGTCAAGGAGCGCGCGAAGGAAACGGGTCAGGAGGCGCTCGAGCACGGCAAGGAGGTCGCCCAGGACGCCGCCCAGAGCGTCAAGGAGACTGCACAGCAGAGCGGCCAGCAGCACGCCGAGGAGCTGCGCCAAAGCACCCAGGAGAGAGCCCAGCAGGCCAAGGAGGATGTGAGACAGAGCGGCCCCGGCTCGATTGGGTGAGTACGGTTGCGCGTGCGGTCGCGAGCGCTGGGTACGGGATGATCGACCTGGACCAGAACTAGCAAGCGAGGAGTTGGAAGGACGATGGCAAGAAAAGGAACCTCACGGCGGGGCGGAGCGAGGCCCGAGACGCCACAGGAGGCGCGGGAGCGAATGACCAACGCTGACCGTGCCGAAACGCCTTCGCGCCAGCCAGCAAGCGACGTCGCGGGCACGGAGGGGCGAGACCAACCGGCGAGCTCCGGCGAACGGCCAAGACCCGACGCCGCGCCAGGCACGCAAGCAGATCCAAGCGGAGAGGCCGCAACACCGAGCCGGCGCGATCAGTCCAGCGAACCGTCCGCGTCGAGCCCGCAGGAAGATCCCCAGAGGCCGTGGCTCGATGACGAGAGCACCGTGGACCGTGAGAAGCGCTCGGGGCGTAGGCCTGAGGGTCCGGCGCACAAGCGCAAGGGCGGGTTGGGGCAGACGCTCAAGCGCACGGTCACCGAGTTCAAGGAGGACGAGCTCACAGACCGGGCGGCGGCGCTCACCTACTACGCGGTGTTGTCGATCTTCCCGGCGCTGATCGCGCTGGTCTCGGTGGTGGGTTTGGTGGGGGACCCGAAGACGATCACCAAGGCACTCACGGATGTGGTCAGCTCGGTCGGTCCGGCGTCTGCGGTGGAGCCGCTGAAGGGGCCGATCGAGGGGCTCACCAAGAGCTCTTCCACTGCCGGGATCGCGCTGATCGTGGGCCTCGCGGCGGCGCTGTGGACGGCCTCTGGCTATCTCGGGGCCTGCATGCGCGCCTCGAATGGGAGCTACGAG
>DASZCV010000203.1:0-4497 GCA_035942755.1 Thermoleophilaceae bacterium | reverse complement strand
AGTTTGGAGCGCTCGATCCCCAAGCGGAGGATCCGGTGATCCAGATGATCCGCGCCACCACCTTGTACCTGGGCTTCAAGCAGGTGGGCGCCAACACCGGCCCCGAAAATCTGCTGCGCCTCGCCGCGCGCGCGGAGTACGCGGGCGAGCCGCCGGAGCCCGTTCGCGGCTGGCTGGCCGAGCGGGGCGTAGCACTCTAGTAGCAGTCCCTCCCGCCGCCCGTCGCCCGTCCCGCCCATCGGTCAGAGTGTGTTCCACCGGGGACGTTGGACGGGAGGGACCCAATGTGGCGGCGACGACGAAAGCAGGCGAGGATGAGGCCGCCGGCGCCGCCCAGGGGCCCCAGATGCTCATCGTGTGGCTCGGATGACCGGGTGGAGCTCCACCAGGTGGGCGCCATCGAGGGCGGTACCCCGCTCTGCCGGAGTTGCCTTCGCAAGGCGAGGCGCTGAGAGGCCGACGGCGGTTGCGCGTCAGCTGCCCTCGGTGGCCGGTCGGCGGGCAGTCGCCACGACGTCGACAACCGGACGGCTGCCCTCGGTGCCTTCCCCCTCGTAGGCCACCGTCTCGCACCGGAGGACCTCGAACCCCGTGAGCGCCACGCGCAACCGCTCCGGCGTGTACAGCCGCTCGGCATCCCGCGGGCCTCTGCGGTCGAGCTCGCTGAGATCGACCCCCACCGTGAAGAGGTGACCTCCGGGCACGAGCATGTCCCGGGCACTCGAGAACATGCGCGCGCGGTCCTCTGGCCGCGGATGCATGAACGATATGACCGCGAGGTGGAACGGCGCCTGAGCGCGGTACTCACGCCAGTCCGAAACGACGCATTCGAGCTCTACCACCTCCTCCTCTGCCCGTCTGGCGGCTCTCGCCAACCCCACGTCGGAGACGTCGACGGCGGTCACGCTCCACCCGTTCTTTGCCAGCCAGATCGCGTTTCGCCCCTCCCCGGCGCCGAGGTCCACGGCGCGGCCCGGCGCAAGCTCGGCCGCCAGCTCGGCCAGCAGGGCGTTCGGGTTGGCAGCCCACAGCCGGTCGACGTCCCGGTAGCGCTCGTTCCAGAACGCGGCAGACTCGCGCGGGTCCACCCGTCGATCACCTCTCCTCGGGCCGCAAGGCAAGCTGGCCCACGAGCTCGCTTCAGCGACTCGACAGCGTGCGCGCCGCGCCCTGGCGCGGCGTGAGGTCGCCGTTTGCGACCTTGAAGGCGATCGTGTCGACGTAGTTCCCGCCGCCGTCGCGCGTGCGCTTGGCAGCCTGCGCGGGAGTGACTCCGGCATCTGCCAGCGCGCGCGCCGCCTGCGGATCGAAGCAGCGCGCCGCGAGCCACTGGGCGGTGGCCTCGTCGTCAAAGCCGGCGTCCGTCCACGCTCGCGCGGCCACCTCGGGGTCGCCCCCACGGTCTGCGAGCTCTCCGTACTGCCTGATCGTCGCGGCCCCCGTTCTTGGCGTGGGCTCGTAGACCCTCATCGCTTCCTCCTGCTGCTTCCTGGAGCCACTCCCCGCACGCCGGCGGGCCGGGGCGACCTCCAGCCTAGGCGTTGGAGGTTCGGCCCAGACCGGGTCCGGTGCGGAAGCGATTCTGGCTCAAGTAGGCGCTCTCGTGGGGCGGCTGGCGCAGCGCGATGAGGACCTCGTGCGGGCCGGCGACCCTAGGAAGGAGATGGTTCAACTTCTCGATCACGCTGTCGGGGGCGCCGTTGCGCCGTGCCGCCTCGACCACTATTTCACGCCGCGACGGGTAGTGGACGCCGTGGACGTACTTCTGGAGCTCCTGGACGGGGCTGTCGCTCATTTGTTCCTCCGTTTCGCTTGCAGCTGTGACTTTACATCCGCCGCCCGCGCGGCGCTTCAGGACGGCGTTGCCGGGCGCCCGCCTCAGGTGGCGAGCCCACCTGTACCGAGTCCACCTCGCCATCGCGATTCAGGCGCCTTCTCAATTCGACCGTCGTACCCGGATGGCCCCCATCCACGCTCACCTTGTCCATCAGTCCCCTCATCAGGGATATGCCTCGGCCTCGGCCTACGTCCACCGACTCTCGCCACTCGCCGGTATCCGTGACGGTGAGGGTGACCTCGCCGTCCACGTGCCTTGCCTCCAGCTCGACGGTGGCGTCGCCGAACCGGTGAGCGTGCTCCACGGCGTTCGCGACCGCCTCATGGGTGGCCAGCTGGATGGCGAAGGCCTCCTCGCTGCTCGCGCCCACCTTTTCGAGCCAGCGCCCGACCAGGCGCCGCGCGTACCGGAGCGATGTCAGGTCGCTTGGGAGCTCCAGGCGCATGAGGCGGGGATCCAGCGTCATCGTGGTCACGGCCAGTAGCGCTACGTCATCACGCGCCCCGCCCTCGTCGAGCATCGCTTCCAGCACCTGGTCACAGAGCTCGTCCGGGTCGCCACTCGCCGCGAGTACGGCCGCCCGCAGCCGCTCGAGCCCGTCCACGAGACCCTCACCCGGCACCTCCACGAGGCCGTCCGTATAGAGGAGAAGGGTGGATCCCTCCTCGAGGACGACCTCTCCCTCCTCGTATTCCCCTCCGCTGCGAACGCCGAGCGGGGTCGAGCGCCCGTCCCACAGGAACTCGGCGGTGCCGTCTCGGCCCAACACCAGCGGCGGGGGATGCCCGGCGCTGGCGTAGCGCACCTTGGTCCAGTCCGGGTCGATGACCGCGTATGCGAGGGTGGTCATCCGATCCTCCTGCAACTGCTCCACGAGATGGTCGAGCCTTGCGAGCACCAGCCCTGGCGCAAGCCCGTCGAGCGCGTACGCGCGCAGGGCGTTGCGCAGCTCCCCCATCGTGGCGGCGGCTTCGAGCCCGTGTCCCACCACGTCGCCCATCGCCACTCCCACGCCTCCGCCGTCGAGCTCGATCGCGTCGTACCAGTCGCCTCCCACGTCGGCTCCACCGGGCTGATAGCGGGCCGCGATCGACATGCCCGGCGGCCGCGGCATACGAGCAGGCAGCAGCGAGCGTTGCAGCGTCTCGACTATGCGGAGCGCCATCTGCGCGAGCGCCTCTGCCTCGAGTCGCTCGGCCCGCTCCCGTTCGGCCCGCTGGCGCTCCGTAACGTCTTCGAGCTGGGCGATGAGCTGCTGACCATCCGCCCCCCCGCCGGGCGTAGGCGACACGCTCAGGGAAGTCACCAACACCCGCCCATCGGCATGCAGGCAGCGCCGCTCCGCCCGGTACAGGGCGCGCTTTCCCTCCGCCAGCTCCGCCCGTGCGCGACGGTCATCCGCGCGCTCGTCGGGGTGCACGAGCGACTCCCACGGGCTTCCGGCCAGCGCCGCGTGGGCGTATCCCAGCATGTCCGCCAGGGCCCGATTTGCCTGTGTGACGCGTCCATCGGTCGATACCAGCGCCATGCCGCTGGGGGCGTTGTCGAACGCCGTGCGGAAGCGCTGCTCGCTCTCCTGGAGGGCGGCGCCCTTCTCGTGCAGGTCGATGAAGACAGCCACCTTTGACCTGAGGACCGCCCTGTCGTACGGCTTCAGGAGGTAGTCGACGGCGCCCTCGGAGTAGCCCCTGAAGATCTGCTCCGTGTCCTTGCTCATTGCCGTCACGAAGATGATCGGGATATGCCGCGTTCGCTCGCGCTGCTTGATCAGCGCCGCCGTCTCGAACCCGTCCAGGCCGGGCATCCGCACGTCGAGCAGGATGACGGCGAACTCCTGATGAAGCAGCAGCCTGAGCGCCTGTTCACCGGAAGACGCGCTGACAAGCTCGCATCCCAGGGGCTCGAGCACCGCGGTGAGCGCCAAGAGGTTGCCTGGCTCGTCATCGACCAGCAGCACACGCGCGTTGCGCCCGTCGGTCATCCGGTCACTTGTGCAGCCAGACTCGCATGAGCGACAGCAGCCCGTCCGTGTCCACCGGCTTGGCCACGTAGTCGGATGCCCCGGCCATGAGGCTCTTCTCCCGGTCTCCCTTCATCGCCTTGGCTGTCAGGGCCACGATCGGGAGCTGACGGAACTCCTCCATCCCGCGGATGCGGCGGGTGGCCTCGTAGCCATCCATCTCGGGCATCATGATGTCCATCAGCACGAGGTCCACGTCCGGGTTCTCGCGCAGGATCTTTATGCCGGCCTTGCCGTTCTCCGCGAAGAGAATCTCCATCCCGCGGCTCTCGAGCACGCTGGCCAGGGCGAACACGTTGCGCACGTCGTCGTCCACGAGCAGGATCTTCTTGCCTTCGAAGATGTCGTCGGAGTTGCGCAGCTGCTCGAGCATCCTGCGCTTGTCGGCGGGCAGCCTCGCCTCCGGGCGGTGCAGGTAGAGGGAGGTCTCGTCCAGCAACCGTTCGGGCGAGCTGCCGTCCTTCACGATGACCGCCTCGGCGTACTCCCTGAGGTCCTTCTCCTCGTCGGCCGTAAGCTCCTTGCCGGTGTAGACGATCACCGGGAGGTCGTGAAAGCGCTCGTCCGCCTTGATCGCCTCGAGCAGGTCGAAGCCCTGCATGTCCGGCAGGTTCAGATCCAGCACCACGCAGTCGAAGGG
>DASZCV010000202.1:0-11435 GCA_035942755.1 Thermoleophilaceae bacterium | reverse complement strand
CTGCCGATCGTGCCGGAGAAGTTCAAGCTCGTGCCAAACGACGACCGCGCCAAGAAGCAGCTGAACGCCATCCACCGGTTGATGGCGCGCGAGGACATCGACCGTGTCATCAACGCCTGCGACGCCGGGCGCGAGGGCGAGCTGATCTTCGCCTACGTGTACGAGACGGCCAAGAGGCAACCGCCTGTTGAGCGGCTGTGGTTGTCCTCGATGACCGGGAAGGCGATCGAGGATGCGTTTGCCAACCTGCGCCCCGGCGAGGAGATGGAGAGCCTCGAAGCGGCGGCGCGCTCGCGCTCCGAGGCCGACTGGGTCGTGGGGATGAACGCCACGCGCGCCGCATCGATCCGGCTGCGCGCGGCCTTCGACGGCGCCGTCTCCCTCGGACGGGTGCAGACGCCCACTCTCGCCCTGGTGGCCAGGCGCGAGGAGGAGATCCGCGCATTCGTGCCGGAGCCCTACTGGCTGGTGGAGGCCAAGTTCGCCGCCGATGGCGAGCGGCTCTACACCGGCCGCTACATGGGCGGCAAGCGGATCGAGGAGGAGAAGGCCGCGAAGATCGTCGAGGAGGCGCGCGGGCGCCCGGGCACGATCACCAAGCTGGTGAAGAAGGAGGAGACCGAGCGCGCCCAACTGCTGTACGACCTGACCTCGCTGCAGCGCGATGCCAACACGCGCCACGGCTTCTCCGCAAAGCGCACGCTGGCGGCGGCCCAGAGGCTCTACGAGGAGCACAAGGCGCTCACCTACCCGCGCACCAACTCACGCTTCCTGACCGGCGACATGGTGGCCGAGATCAGGGCGACGGCCGAGTTCGTCGGGCACAACCCGCAGTACCGCAAGGCCGTCGAGTACGTGACCTCGCTCGAGGAGCTGCCGCTCGGGCGCGTCGTCAATGACAAGAAGGTCCAGGACCACCACGCCATCATCCCCACGAAGTCCGAGCACAACCTGTCGAAGATGGGCGCCGACGAGCTCAAGGTCTACGACCTGGTGACCAAGCGCTTTCTCGCGATCTTCCACCCGGACGCGGTCTTCGAGCGCACGCGCGTCGAGACGACCGTCGAGGAGCACGTGTTCCGCACGAGCGGCCGTGTGCTGATCACCGCGGGCTGGCGCTCCGTGTACGGGGAGGAGGTCTCGGCCGAGGGACAGCAGGAGGATGACTCGGGCGGTGACCAGCGGCTGCCCAGGCTCGAGGAAGGGGAGGGGGTCGAGACCCGTTCCATGGAGTCGCTGCGCAAGGAGACCCAGCCGCCGCGACGTTTCACGGATGCCTCGCTGCTCGCCGCGATGGAGACCGCCGGCAAGGAGATCGAGGACGTCGAGCTGCGCGAGGCGATGAAGGACTCGGGCATCGGCACGCCCGCCACCCGCTCCAACACGATCGAGCTGCTGATCAACCGCGAGTACATCGAGCGCGAGGGTCGGGCGCTGCACGCCACCGAGAAGGGCATCCAGGTGATCCGCCTGCTCGGAGAGCACCAGCTCACCTCGCCCGAGCTCACCGGCAGCTGGGAGCGACGCCTGGCGCTGATCGAGCGCGGCGAGGACTCGCGGCCGGCGTTCATGCGCGACATCGCCAAGTTCACCACCGACACGGTGCAGGAGCTCGACAAGCTCAAGGGCGTGAGGATCGAACGGGCCAAGCTCGGCCCATGCCCGGGCTGCGGCCGCGAGGTCAACGAGAACCGCAAGGGCTACTCCTGCTGGTCGAGGGAGGATCCGGGCTGCGGCTTCGTGATCTGGAAGAAGAAGGCCAACAAGAACCTGCCGGGGGCGGTCGCGAAGGAGCTGATGGCAAGCCTCAAGGCCTCGATCGAGCGCGGCGACGATCCGCCGATCGGCCGCACCGAGAAGCAGGTGCCCGGCTTCAAGGGCCGCTCCGGGCGCACCTTCCGCGCCAAGCTGAAGATCGAGCCGCGCGCGGACGAGCCGGGCAAGTGGAAGGTCGATTTCGACGAGGATTGGGCCAAGGAGCCCCCGAAGGAGCAGGAGGAGGGGCGCGAGGCGGCCGTCGAGGGTGACGGTGCCATCGAGGAGGCGCCGGCCCCGGCCGCCGCCGGCTAGGCCTGGCCTTCCGGGCGCAGGTCCATGTCGCCCAGCACGTTGGTCGCCTCAGGGGGACCTTCGTCGGCGAGCCATGTCACGCCACCCGGCCAGTAAGGGCTAGACGGGCCGTCGCCCCGGATGAAGACCGGTTCGTAGAGCCAGCTGCCCGTATTGGTGAGCCGCGTCCCGCCGGGCAGCAGCCACCCCTCCGCATCGCCGGGAAGCGGGCCCGGCCGGTGCGTGTGACCGAAGATCACGTGCTCGGCTTCGATCGCCAGCGAGCGGATGACATCCGCCATCGCGCGCAGACCGGCGCGCCGCAGCTCGGCCGGGGAGATGTCCGGCCGGAACGGTCCGAGCCCCAAGCGGTTCAGCCCCCAGACGGCTCCCGGTATCGCCAGGCGCGCCACCGCGATCCCCGACAGGCTCCTGCGCCCGGTCGGGTTGGAGCGGCTGAAGACGTTGCGCGTCAGCGCAGCCCCGCGAGTCACCACCTTCCCCTCCCCGTCCTGGACCACGTTGTATGCAAAGGCGTAGATCGGGGCGAGCGCGGCCTCGTAGTGGTCGGCTGACGGCGAGCTGCCGTTCTTCGCCGCGCCCGCGAAGTGGGCTATCGCCGAGGCGAGCACGCACTCCATGCGCGGCACGGTGAGGTGCCTGTCGAGATAGTGGCCGTGCGTGGCGTACACGTCGTCGCGCAGGCGGATGCCCGGGTAGGCCAGGACGATATCCGTGCGGGGCATCTGAGCCGCCACGCGGCGCATCAGCTCCCCTTCGTCGGCGGGAAAGGTGGCCTCGGCGCCCAGCGTGCCGGCACCGCGTAGGCGGGCGCGGTCCAGAGCCGGCCCGACCAGCTCGTGGTCGTGGTTTCCCGGCACGATCACCAGCTGCTTGCCGGCGGTGGCCTCCCCGAGGTCGTTCAGGAACGGTCCGGCTGCCTCGAGCACCGAGACGGCCCGCTGCTCGCGCATCTCGAGCATGTCGCCGAGGACGACCACCCGGTCTGCCCCCGCGATCGAGTCGACCAGCCGCGCGCGCACCGCCGGCCGCCGGGCCAGGTCCTCGCCCGCGATCGTGCCCACATGCAGGTCGGAGATGATGGCCGTGCGCATCGGCGGGATATTGGCAGGGCCCTGTGGGGGATACTGGAGGCTCGGTGTCCGTCTTCTGTCGCCACAACCGCTTCACCGCGGACTGTCCGATCTGCTCGAAGGGAACAGCGCTCGATCCCGGCCGGAGGCCCGCGCGCCGGCCGCCATCCGGCGGGGCCCCGCGCGCGAAGGCCGAGAGCGCCGCGCCGCGCGCGTTCAGCGGCCGGTATGTGAGCGTCGGCCCCTATTGGGAAGGAGAGGATCGCTACGAGGTGCGCCTCGAGCGGGTGCCCGGGGGCATCCGGCTCGCGGAATGGGATGGATCGGGCCTTCGCAGGCGTGCCCCCGTGCTCGCGGCCGAGGACGTGGCGGGCCTTGTGGAGCGGGCGGCCGACGTCCTGGAGGAGCGCGATGCCACTCGCATGAGCGAGGCCCTGGAGGCCGCGCCCGGTTCGGCCGGCCCCGAGCGCGAGGCGACCGGCCCTCCCGGTGACACGCTCGGCCTCAGCCGTGGTCGCAGCGGCGACTTCAAGGAGGAGCTCCGGCTCGAGGCCGTCGGGGACGGACGCGTCCGGATCGGCAGGTGGCTGCTGCGTCCGGGCAGCGGCTGGCAGCTGCAGGAGGCTCCGCCGATGTTGCCCGCCGCCCGCTACGCCGAGGTCATCGCTCAGGCCGCGCGCCGCGGTATCCCGTCGAGTGCGTCAGAAACCGGAGGCCCCTCGCGACTCTGACCTTCGTGCTCCACGCCGTCCTGTCCGCCTCCTATACCTCGTTGCCGTGCCACTGACTCTCGTCACCGGGCCCGCGAACTCCGCGAAGGCGGGCGCGGTGCTCGGCCCGCTGCGCGACCGGCTCGAGGAGGACCCGATCCTCGTCGTGCCGGCCTTCGAGGACGTGGAGCACAGCCAGCGCGAGCTGGCTCACGGGGGAGCGATCTTCGGCGCCAGGGTGCTGCGCTCAGGGCAGCTCTTCGAGATGATCGCCGCACGGGCGGGGCTCACCGCCAGCGTGGCCTCCGACCTCCAGCGTGGCCTAATCGTGCAGGAGGCGGTGGCCATGGCCAATCTCGAGGTGCTGGCCGAGTCGGCGGCACGACCAGGCTTCGCGCGCGCCGCGGCGGCGTTCGTGGAGGACCTCGAGCGATCGATGATCGAGCCTGCCCGCTTCACCCAGGCCCTCCGCGCCTGGACGGTGGATGGCCGGCGCCGGCGTTATGCCGAGGAGCTCGCGGAGATCTATCGCCGCTACCGCGCGGGACTGGACGCGGCGGGACTGATGGACGAGGCGCTGTTCTGCTGGCGCGCCCTCGACGCCCTCCGCGCAGCCCCGGCCAGCTGGGAGGCCACACCGGTCTTCGTCTACGGCTTCGATGACTTCACGCCGCTTGAGCTCGACGCCCTCGAGGTCCTCTCCCGTCACGCCGGAGCGCAGGTCACGGTGTCGCTTCCATACGAGCCCGGGCGCGAGGCGTTCCGCGCCACTGCCACGATCCGTGAGGAGCTGGCCGCCCTCGCCGATCGGGTGGAGCACCTGGAGCCCACCTCGGACAACTACGCGCCCGCCTCGCGCGCGGCGCTCCACGCGCTCGAACGGGGGCTCTTCGAGCGCGCCGGCCCGGGTGTGGCGCCGGGCGCGGCCGTGCGCCTGCACGCCGCAGGGGGCGAGCGCGCCGAGATCGAGCTGTGCGGCGCCGAGGTGCTGGGGCTGCTGCGCGAGGGCACCCCACCCGGGGAGGTGGCGGTGGTCCTGCGCGATCCCGCCGGTTACGCCTCGACCATCGAGCAGGTCTTCGGCGCCTACGGGATCCCGTACTCGATCGACAGGTCGATCGCCCTCGCTCACACCTCGCTCGGAAAGGGCCTCCTCGCGGTGCTGCGCTGTGCCTGCCTCGACGGGACCGCCGAGGACCTGCTCTGCTATCTCCGCACGCCGGGACTGCTCACCGAGGCGGGGCTGGCCGACCGCCTGGAGGCGGGGGTCCGCCAGGGCGCCGCCGCCACGGCGGCCGAGGCGAGGAGGCTCTGGGAGGAGACGGTCCCGGCGTTTCGACTGGACATGATCGACCGCCTGGCTGGGGCGAAGGACCTCGCCGCGCTCCTCCAGGGGCTCGAAGGATGTCTCGAGCGGCTCTTCAGCTCGCCCCATCGCCGGGCCGCCCCGGTCCTGGCGGGCGCGGAGCTCGACGACGCGCGTGCCTTTCGCGCCGCTCGCGACGCGATCGAACAGCTGCGCGCCGTGGTCCTCGCCAACCCACGCGTCACGATCGATGGGCGGCGGGTGCACGACCTGCTCGCGGCGCTGCGGGTCCGGGTGGGGGAGAGCTCGCAGCCCGACCGGGTGCAGGTGGCCTCGCCCCAGGCCATCCGTGCCCGCCGCTTCCAGGCCGTTGTGGTCTGTGGGCTGCAGGAGGGCGAGTTTCCCCGCAGGGGCGTGCCCGAGGCCTTTCTGCCCGATGCCGACCGCCGCGCGATCGCCATGGCCAGCGGATTGCGGCTGTCCTTGCGCGAGGAGCGCCTCGAGCGCGAGCGGTACCTCTTCTATGTCTGCGCCTCGCGCGCCGAGCGCGAGTTGGTGCTGAGCTCTCGCTACTGCGACGAGGAGGGCAACCCGCAGGCGCGCTCCTTCTTCCTCGACGATGTGCTGGCCGTCTTTCCCTCGCTCGAGGGAACCGAGCGCCGGCGCACCCTGGCGAATGTCACCTGGGAGCCGGGTGAGGCCCCGACGCCGGCCGAGTGGGAGCGGTCTGTGACCTTGCGGGGGCCACGTCGCCTGCCCGCCCCGGTTGCGTCGCTGAGCAGCCAGGAGGCGGGCGCGGTGATCGCGGAGCGAACCGCCGCGGTATCGGCCGGCGGTCTCGAGAAGTACGCCGGCTGCCCGGTTCGGTGGCTGGTGGAGGACGTCCTTCGCCCGGCAAGACTCGAGCCCGACTCGGAGCACATGGTGCGCGGCAAGCTCGCTCACCGCGTGCTCGAGCTCACCTTCAGGAGGCTGCGCGAGCGCACGGGCGCCCGCGGGGTCTCGCAAGGCAACCTGCCGGTGGCGGAGGAGATCCTGCGCGGGGCGCTCAGGGAGGAGCGCGGGCGCCACCGCGTGGCGGCCACCGACTCACGGGTGAGAGCCGCGATTCGGCGGCTCGAGCACGACCTGCTCACCACCCTGCGCCACGAGGCCGAGCAGGGCGCCGCCTTCGAGCCCGAGCACCTGGAGCTGCGCTTCGGGCTCGAGGAGGAGGAGGGCCATCCCGCCGTCGAGGTGGCAGCCGGTATCGCCGTGCGGGGCATGATCGACCGGGTGGACACCTGGGGCCGCTACGCACTCGTGCGCGATTACAAGAGTGGAAAGGTCGACGGCTACAAGGCGGCCAGCTGGGGCCGCGAGCGCAGGTTGCAGGCGCCCCTCTACATGCTGGTCGTGGAGAAGCTGCTCGGGCTCGAGGCCGTGGGCGGCGTATATACCCCGCTGCGCGGGTCTGACCGTCGCTCGCGCGGCCTGCTGGCGGCCGGAGTGGCCGAGCAGGCGGGCGGGGGGGTGCACGTCCGGGATCATCGCGACCCCGAGGACTTCGCGGAGGGCATGGCGCGCGCCCGCGCCGCCATCGCGGCCGCTGCCGAGGGCATGCGCGCCGGCCGGCTGCGCTCATGCCCGGACTCGTGTGGGTACGCCGGCGGCTGCGAGCATCCTTCGATCTGCCGGGCAGAGGGATGAGCGCGCAGGCATCCTTCACCGCGGAGCAGCTTCGGGCGGTCGAGCGCCGCGACGGCCCGCTGCTCGTATCGGCCGGAGCCGGGGCCGGCAAGACCTCGGTGCTCGTGGAGCGGTTCGTCAGGTCGGTGATCGAGGACGGTGCCGCGGTGGACTCCATCCTCGCCATCACCTTCACCGAGAAGGCGGCCTCGCAACTGCGGGCTCGCGTGCGCAGGCGCTTCTCGGAGTGCGAACGGCCGGCCGATGCCCGCGCCACCGAGACGGCATGGATCTCCACCATCCACGGGTTCTGCGCGCGGGTCCTGCGCACGCATGCGCTGACGGCCGGGCTCGATCCGGAGTTCCGGGTGATGGAGGCGCTCGAGAGCGAGCGCCTCGGGCTGGAGGCGTTCGACCTGGCGCTGCTCGACTTCGTGGGCGAGGCTGACGAGGGCGAGCGCCTCGACCTCCTGGTGCGGTACGGGCCCGACCGGCTGGCGGACATGGTGCGCACCACCTATTCGCACCTGCGCAGCCTGGGCCACGAGCACCCCCGGCTGCCCGACCTCGATGCACCCGAGCCCGCCGCGGAGGTCGAAGAGCTCCGCAGCGCGGCCAGGCTGGCACTGACCGAGCTGGGCGCGAGGAACGGAAAGAAGGTCGGCCCCGCGCGCGTGGCCGTGGAGTCGTGCCTCGAGCTGATCGAGGCGGACGGCCTGCCCGAGCCGGCGGCGCTCGAGCCGTTCGGCTTCTCCCCAGGTGGGGCAAACGCCCTGAAGGGGCCGGCCTGCGCTCGCTACCTGGAGGCCCGTAACTCGCTGCTCGCCCTCTGCACCGCCCAGAGGGAGTTCGCCGACCACGGGCACCTGCGCCACCTGCTGGAGGCCTACGGCACCCGCTACCAGGCGCTCAAGCGCGAGCGCTCGGGAGTCGACTTCGACGACCTCGAGCTACGTGCCACGCGCCTGTTCGCCGAGGAGCCGGAGGTGTGCGAGGGGTACGCGCGGCGCTTCACCGAGATCATGGTGGACGAGTTCCAGGACACCAACCGGCTCCAGAACAGGCTGCTCGCCCAGCTCGGCCGCGACAACCTGTTCCGCGTGGGAGACGAGCGCCAGTCGATCTACCGCTTCCGTCACGCGGACGTGGCTGTCTTCCGCGAGCACCGCGACGCCGCCGAGGCCGCGGGGCGCGCCGAGCGCGTGACGGTGAACTTCCGCAGCCGCGGTGAGGTGCTCGAGGCGGTCGACGCCCTGTTCGGCTCGCTCTGGGGCGCCTCGTTCGAACCGCTGCGCGAGGGACCGGCGGCTCGCGAGGGGGAGCCCCGCAGCTTGCCCTGCGTCGAGCTGCTGGTCACCGACCGCAGCGCCCAGGGGTGGAAGGAGCGAGCCGGGGCAGAGGAGGACGAGGACACCGCCGAGACCCTCTTCGGGGCGTCGATGCGCGGGGTTCCCGCCTGGCGGGCGGCGGAGGCGCGCATCTTGGCCAGGCGGATCGAGCAGCTCACCGGCGATGGTCCCTATGAGCACAGGGAGGTGGTCGTGCTGGTGCGCGCCACGACGAACCTGTCGGTGTACGAGCGCGCGCTCGAGGAGCGGGGCATCCCCACCTACGTGCTCGGCGGCCGGGGCTACTGGAGCCAGCAGCAGGTGGCGGACCTGCGGGCCTACCTGGCCGCGCTCGCCAATCCGCGCGACGAGCTCGCACTGCACTCGCTGCTCGCCTCCCCGCTGGCCGGCGTATCGCTCGACGCGCTCGTGCTCGTGGCCGACCTCGGCCGCCGCGCGCACGGTGTCTGGGACGCGCTCGAGCGGCTCGTCCCCCTGGACGGCGGCGGGCGGGACGAGCAGGCAGCGGCGCTGGCGGAGGCCCTGCCGGCGGAGGACCTGCGGCGCCTCGTGTCGTTCGTCTCCCGCTTCCGCGGCGAGCGCATGGACGCTCCGCGGATGTCGCTCGAACGCCTGATCGACCGCGCGGTCACCGACTCTGGCTATGACCGGACGGTGCTCGCGCTCCCGGCCGGAGAGCGCCGCATGGCCAACGTCCGCAAGCTGATGCGGATGGCGCGTGAGTTCGAGGCGGAGGAGGGACGCGATCTGCGCCGGTTCATCGACTTCGTCGCCGAGCGCGACCTGGTACAGGAGCGCGAGGGTCAGGCGCCGCTCGAATCCGAGGACGTGGACGCCGTGCGCCTGATGACCGTGCACAGGGCAAAAGGGCTCGAGTTCCCCGCGGTGTGCGTGGCGGATCTCGGCAAGAGGGGGCGCGAGGACGACTCCGCTCTGCGCATCACCGAGGATGGCAGCGTGGGCATACGGCTCGCCTCCATCCAGGGGGGCAGGATGGACAGCGCCCAGCTCGTACGGATCAAGGAGCGCCAGCGCCGCGAGGACGAGGAGGAGGAGCGGCGGGTCTTCTACGTGGCCGCCACCCGCGCCCAGGAGCACCTGGTCCTGAGTGGCGCCACGGATCTCGAGAGGCTTCCCGAGGCGGCGGACATGGAGGAGCCGATGCGGTGGATCCGGGCGGGGCTCCACGGCCGGCCCGGAACGCGGGAAGAGGAGGTTCGGCCGGCCGACCTGGAAGCCGCGCTGCCGGCCTCCGACCGTGAGCCGGCGGCTCCGGAGCCCCAGCCGGTGGGGCTCGACGCCCTGCAGGCCCCCGCCCTCGCCGCCGTGGCGGTCCCGGCCGCGCTGCCGGTCGGCAGGCTCAGCTATTCCGGTCTCGAGAGCTACAAGCGTTGCGGCTATCGCTTCTACCTCGAGAGGGCGCTCAAGCTTCCGGGCGGTGATGAGCCACACCCGCCCGGTGGGCCGCGCGCCGAGTCCGGGCGCCCGCCGGTCGTCGAGTCCGATCCACCGCAGGCCGGCGAGGCGCAGCTCGAGGCGGAGCACACGCCGGGATCGCCCGCTGCCTCCGCGCTGCCCGCCCGCCTGCGGGGGTCCCTCGTCCACCAGCTTCTCGAGCGGCTCAGCTTCGCCTCGCCTTCCCCGCCGCCTAGCGAGCGCATCGAGGAGTTGATCGCCGCCCACGGACAGAAGGTCCGCCAGACAGACGTCGCCGACCTTCAGGGGATGGTGGCGAGCTTCGCCGGCACGCCTCTGCGCGAGCGGATCGCCGTGGCCCTGCGGGTGCGTACCGAGCTGCCCTTCTCCTTCCCGTTGGAGCCAGAAGGTGCCGGGGGGCGCAGCCTCCTCGTCAACGGCGTCGTGGACGTCCACGCGGTCGAGGCCGACCGCGTGCTGATCGTCGACTACAAGAGCGACCGGCTCGGCGACCGCGATCCCGCGACCCTCACCGCCGAGTCATACGAGACCCAGCGGATCGTCTACGCCCTTGCCGCGCTGCGCTCGGGCGCCGAGCGCGCCGAGGTGACCTACTGCTTCCTCGAGCGGCCGGACGAGCCCGTCTCGGCGGTTTTCGAGGCGGTGCAGGCAGCTGACCTGGAGCGGCGCCTCCTCGAGCTGGCGGCCGGGGTCGTGGGCGGTCGATTCGAGCCCTCAGAGCGCCCTCACAGGGAGCTCTGCACTGGCTGCCCGGGCCAGCGCGCGCTCTGCGTCTGGGGCCCCGAGCGAACGACTGCGCCCGCCGACGCCGCCCCCGGATGAACGGGGGCGCTCAAGGTCCTTTTTCCGTCGGGGGCGCACCGTACCTTGATTGCCATGCCACTTTGCTTCATAGAGCCGCAGGAGGCCATCCGGGTCGTCGCGGAGGCCGTCGGCCGCGAGGCTCGCCGCCAACTGCTGGGAGAGGTAGTGCGTGCATGGGTCGACGAGATCCCCGACGACGAGCTCCAGGTGCACTACGCCAAGGCGGTCGAGGTCCTCGACGATGACGACCTCTCGATGCTGGCCGCGTGGCACGCCTCCCTCGAGGTCGGTCATCCGATCGCCAACAAGGACTTCCTGTTGAAGGCGTTCCCCCGCCTCGGAGAGCACCGGCGCGAAGCGCTCAAGATCGCCGCGGGCTTTCGCGGAGAGGACGCATTCGAGGCGGGCATCAGCGAGGAGCAGGCGCTCGACACGGTGCTTCCCTGGCTCTCCCTCGAGCGCACGATGGAGCTGGCGGCGGAGGCGGTCGAGCTGTATTGCTGGGACCGCCTCGGCAGCGACAACTGAGCGGCCCGATAGCCGGCGCATCGCTGTGTCCTCGGACGCTCGCGTGCTATCGCACGCGTCGCTCCCTGCGTCCTTGCGCTGCTTGGCTCTCGAACCGCTCAGTTGCGCTGCCCCGCCGCACTCTCGGCGCGGTTCGCTGCCCGCCACTCAAAACGCTTCCTCGCCTCACCTCGCCTCCCTGCGCTCGTGGTGGCTGACCCGTGAAGCGCTACGTTGCCGCTGCGGTCGCCATCCTCGTCGGTCTCGGCGCCGTGCTCCTCGCCGGCCGGGGCGAGGACGCCATGGACTCCGGGTCCCCGGGGCCGGCTCTGCCGCGGGGGGCCCGGGAGGCCACTGTGGTGCGCGTGGTGGACGGTGACACCGTGGAGCTCGGGGGTGGGCTCGGGAAGAGCCGGCTGATCGGGATCGACACTCCGGAGGTGTATGGGGGGGTCGAGTGCTACGGGCGGGAGGCCTCGGCGTATGCCAAGCGCCAGCTCGAGGGCAGGAG
>DASZCV010000201.1:0-4902 GCA_035942755.1 Thermoleophilaceae bacterium | reverse complement strand
CGAGCAGAACTCGGCGTTCCGCGACCACTACCTCGACCTGAAGGAGGCGCGAAAGACCCTCGACCGCGACCACTACGACATGGAGAAGGTGAAGGACCGCATCCTCGAGTTCCTCGCCGTGCGCAAGCTCAAGCCGGACGCGCGCAGCTCGATCCTGTGCTTCGTGGGCCCGCCGGGCGTCGGCAAGACCTCGCTCGGCAAGTCGATCGCCGCCTCGATGGGCCGGCAGTTCGAGCGCATCTCGGTGGGGGGAGTCAGGGACGAGTCTGAGATACGCGGCCACCGTCGCACCTACATAGGCGCGATGCCCGGCACGATCATCCGCGCGCTGCGCGACGCCGGCTCGGGCAACCCGGTGCTGATGATCGACGAGATCGACAAGATGGGCGCCGACTTCCGTGGCGACCCCTCGAGTGCGATGCTCGAGGTACTCGACCCCGAGCAGAACTCGGCGTTCCGCGACCACTACCTCGACCTGCCCTTCGACCTCTCGAAGGTGCTGTTCATCACCACGGCAAACCAGCTCGAGCCGATCCCGGCGCCCCTCCGTGACCGGATGGAGGTGATCCAGCTCGCTGGCTATACCGAGCAGGAGAAGCTCGAGATCGCCAAGCGATACCTCGTGCCACGCCAGATCGAGCACAACGGGCTCGTCCCGTCGAAGATCGAGTTCACCGACGACGCGCTCAAGCTGATCATCGAGGGCTACACGCGGGAGGCGGGCGTGCGCAACCTCGAGCGCGAGATCGGCGCGGTGTGCCGCAAGGTGGCGCGGGAGTATGCGGAGGGCCACAGGAGGTCCAAGCGCACGGTGCGCCCGAAGCAGGTGGGGGAGCTGCTGGGCAAGCGCATCTTCCAGCCGGAGGTCGGGCGGCGCACCGGTGAGCCCGGCGTGGCCACGGGCCTCGCGTGGACTCCCGCGGGCGGGGACGTGCTCTTCGTGGAGGCAACCGCCTTTCCTGGCGAGGGCAAGCTCCAGATCACCGGGCAGGTAGGCGACGTGATGAAGGAGTCCGCCGCCGCGGCGCTCTCCTACATAAAGAGGAACGTGTCCGAGCTGGGCGAGGAGGTGGCCGAGGACTTCTTCAGGGTGAATGACGTGCATCTGCACGTCCCAGCCGGGGCGATCCCAAAGGACGGGCCGAGCGCGGGCATCACGATGGCAACGGCGCTGGCGTCGCTCGTCAGCCGGCGCCCGGTGCGCTCGGACACGGCGATGACCGGCGAGATCACGCTCACGGGTCTCGTCCTGCCGATCGGCGGGCTGAAGGAGAAGTCGCTGGCGGCGCAGCGTGCCGAGATCAAGCGCGTGATCGCGCCGCGCCGAAATGAGGACGACCTCGAGGACTTCCCGCCGAACCTCCTGAAGGAGATGGAGTTCGTGTTCGTGGACAGCGTCGATGAGGTCTTCGCGACTGCCCTCGAGCCCCCGGGTGGGTTGTCCTCGCGGCGGCGCAAGGGAGCGGCGAAGGGGCGGGGACGCGTGGCCGCCATAGCTTCTGGTGTTGGAGGAGGCTCGTCGGGGTAGTGTTCAGCGGTACCCCCGAGGGCACACGCACCGCGGGGCACAAAGCACCCGCAGGGCACAAAGCACCCGCAGGGCACAGGCAAGCACCCGGAACTCGAGGAGAGGCCATGGCAGCGAAGAAGAAAGCCGCAAAGGCGGGAGCCGGAGCGATGTCAGCGGGCGCAGCGGCCCGCGAGAACCAGTATGTGCAGCGTCTGATCGAGGATCGCGAGCTGCGCGAGAACCTGCGCACGGCGTACGAGTCCGCGCGAAAGGCCTACGACCGGATGAACGGCAAGGGGCCGTCAAAGGCGCTCGACGACAAGAAGGTCCAGCGCGACCTCAAGCGGACGGCAGTGTCACTGAGCGGGGCGGTGCAAGGGCTGCGGGCGACCCCGAAGAAGCAGAAGAAGAAGAAGCGCCGTGGGCGCCTGCTGCTCGTAGCGATCGTCGGCGCGGGCGTCGCCGTGGGCGTGAACGAGGGTCTGCGCAAGAAGGTCCTCGACGCGCTGTTCGGAGCGGAGGAGGAGTTCGAGTACAGCTCCACCACGACCCCCGAGGCAACGCCCGGCTGGGAGCCGGCGGCGAAGACGTAGGCACTCCCACACAGGGAGGGCTTACGCATAAGGTTGCGAGGAGGCGCCCTCCGGGGCGTCTCTCTCGTTCGGGCCCGACCGCCCGCGGCGGCCACGCGTTGGGCCGGCCGCCCGGCTAGGTTAGGTTAGGTCGGTGGAAGCCACGTCCCTCGAAACCCGCAAGCTCGACGGCGACAAGGCACAGCGGATAGTCGCGGCCATGCGCGCGAGCGTGGGCGCCCGGGGAGCGGCCGGATCCACGTTTGACCTGGTTGCGCGCGAGGCCGGGGTGTCGCGCGGTCTCCTTCACTACTACTTCGGCTCGAAGGAGCGGCTGCTGGTCGAGGTGGTGCGCAGGGACTGCGACGAGCGAATTGCGGCGCTCGAACACGCGCTCGAGCGGGCGGACTCGGTTGACGAGATCGTCCAGGCGCTCGTGGCCTCCCTCGAGGCGTTCGTGCAGGGCGAGCCGGGCGCCCAGGCCGTGCTCTACGAGATGGTGAGCGCCTCCCGTCACAGCGAGGAGATCCGCGTCGAGCTGGCGGAGCTCTATCGGCGCTGGCGGGCGCTGCTCGCCGGCGCGCTGCGACAGAAGGAGCGCGAGGGCATCGTGACGCTCGATGCCGACGCCGACTCCGTGGCATCGATCCTGTTCGCGCTCGGGGACGGCCTCGGGCTGCAGTTGACCTCGGACCCGGCCTGGGTGAGCCGCGGCTCGCTCGAGCTCGGCATGCGTACCGCCCGGCGGCTGCTGGGCGCCGGCGTCTAGCGCTGTGTGACCGACCTCACAGTGCGGGCCGGGCGGGCGGGGGCAGAATGGCCGCAATAGTTGGCTGGCTGGCCAGACGATTTCGTAGCCGTCCGAGGAGAGACACATGCAGACAGCGATGGACGCCCTCACCGCCTTCCTCGAGCGGCGGAAGTGGCTGGTCGTGGGCGCCTGGGTGGCGCTGCTGGTGGCCGCCCTTCCCTTCGCGATGCGCCAGACCGAGCACCTCACGAGCGGCGGCTTCTCCTCGCCGGGGTCGGGCTCGGCTGCGGTCAACCGCGCGCTCGCCGACTTCGAGCACGCGCAGAGCGACTCCCTCGCCCTCGTGGTGGCCCGGCGTGAGGGAGCGGATGACGCCGGGGTACGGGCGGCCATCGACCACGCCGACCGGGTGGCCGCGCGTCTTCCGCACGTGGAGCTCTCCGATCGCGCGAAGGCGGCGGCCAACGCGGATGTCGGCCGCTCGCCCATCGCCGTCGCCGTGTTCGACGTGTCCGGCGACCTCGACGAGACCGCAGATCTCGCCACCGACCTGCGCGATGAGGTCGGTGCGGGCGAGGGCCCGAAGGACGGCGTCGAGACCTACCTCGTGGGCCAGCAGGCGCTGTGGGCCGGCATGCAGGACCTGAGCAAGAAGGACCTTGCGGCAGCCGAGGCCACGGGCTTCCCGATCGTCCTGCTGATCCTCCTCGCGGTGTTCGGCTCGCTCGCCGCGGCTGCGCTGCCGCTGGTGCTCGGCGCGGCGAGCGTCCTGATCACCGGCGCGGTCATCTTCTTCCTCTCCCAGGCGATGGACATGTCGGTCTTCGTGACGAACGTGGCGTCGATGATCGGCATCGGCGTGGCCGTCGACTACTCGCTGTTCATCCTGGCGCGCTACCGGGAGGAGATCCGCGCGGGCGCCGACCCCGGAAAGGCACGCCGGATCGCCATGCGCACCTCGGGGCTTGCGGTCATCTTCTCGGGCGTCACCGTGATGGTGTCGCTGGCCGGGCTCTTTCTCGTCAACTCCACCACGATCCGGTCGATGGCGCTGGGGGCAATCGTGGTGGTGGCCGTGTCGATCCTGGCGGCGGTCACCTTCCTGCCGGTCGCGATGAGGCTGTTCGGGCACCGCGCCTACACGCGCGGGCGCCTCAGCTCGACGCTCGCGCGCGCGGCGGCAGCGCTTTCCCGGCGTGGCCCGGGCCCCGTTGCTGCGGGCCACGAGAACGGCGAGCACCGCTTCTGGCAGCGCTGGACCGACCGCGTGATGCGCCGGCCGGTGCTGGCGGCCACCGTGAGCGCCGCGCTGCTGCTCGCGCTGGCCATCCCCGCGCTTTCACTGGAGTTCGGCGACGGCGCGCTGCGCCAGTTCCCCGAGGGCAACGAGACTCGAGTGGGCAGCGAGCTTGCCGCCGCCAAGCTCGGTGCCGGGTCGGCCGGCCCCACACAGATAACCGCCGCGTTCGAGGCGGGCACCGCGCGCGACCCCGAGAATCGCGCGGCGCTCGCCCGCTACGCGCGATCGATCGAGCGCGATCCCGAGGTGGCGGAGGTCTCTCCCCCCCAGCCCTCGCGTGACGGGCGCGCCGCGCTGCTGAGCGTGGTGCCCCGCCACGACCCCGAGAGCCCCGAGGCCAGGGCGATGGTGGGCCGCTTCCGAGACGCCGCCCAGAGCGGCGCCCTCGCCGGGATAGCCGACGTGGACGTCGGCGGAGCCACCGCCACCGTCGAGGACTTCCAGGACCTGGTTGCGGGCTCGATGTGGAAGATCGTGCTCTTCGTGCTGGCCCTCAGCTACCTGGTGCTCTTCCTGCTCCTGCGCTCGGTGCTGCTGCCGTTGAAGGCGGTGCTGATGAACCTGCTGTCGGTGGGCGCCGCATACGGTGTTCTGGTCGCGATCTTCCAGTACGGCTGGATCGACGGCTTCCTCGGCTTCCAGTCGCTCGGGCACATCAACACGATGACCCCGCCGCTGCTGCTCGCGATCGTTTTCGGACTATCGATGGACTACGAGGTCTTTCTCCTCAGCCGCATCCGCGAGCGCTACGACGCCACCGGTCACAACC
>DASZCV010000200.1:0-1813 GCA_035942755.1 Thermoleophilaceae bacterium | reverse complement strand
GAGATGCACGAGGTGTTCAACATGGGCTGCGGGTTCTGCTGCGTCGTGCCGACCCGGCACGCCGACGCTGCAGTGGAGATCCTCTCCGAGCACCACGCCGGCGCGACGGTGATAGGCCATGCCATCGAGCGCCCCGGGGTGGTCGAGCTACCCTGCGCCGGGCTCATCGGCGGCGAGGGAGGATTCACCGCGAACTGAGCGCTGCGGGTGCGGCGATCCCGCCTACGCAGGCTCCCACAGCCGGCCGCACCCCACGGGCACGGGACGCACGCGCCAGTCGAGCGCGAGCCGGGCAAGCTCGACCTCCGCCCGCAGAGCCGGCAGGTCGCAGACGGCGGCCACCTCGGGCACGGCCATGCGCCCGAACCCGTCGAGGGCGCCCATGACGTCGGGCCTGGGCCGGTCCGAAGGGCGGGCGCCCGCGGCCAGCGCCGCCTCACGCAAGGCGGAGTGGGGACGAAAGCCACAGGTCCAGTGCACGCCGTCGCCCTCGAACCGAAAGGTGGGAAACGGCACTCTCTCCTCGCCCACCGAGGCCGAGCAGCGCACCTTGTCCGCCTCCCGCACCACGTCCGGAACCTCCCGGGACTCCTCCAGGTCTCCCCCGAAGCCCTCGACGATGGCGTGCGAGCCGAGGTCGATCCGAAACCGCTCGACGTCCAGCCCCACGCCACGGGCCTCCTCCACGAGCGCCTCGCGCGTGTCGAGCTTGCGGCGCAGCGCCACGATGCCCTCGCGCAAGGCGCGGAGATAGCGCGCCGCGAGGTCCGGACCCTGCTCCTGCGCGGCCTTGACGGCCATGCAGGCGGGATAGCTCGACCGGATCGGCCCCTCGTACCACGCGCGCGGGTCGGTGGGCATGCCGCTCTCAGCCGCCGCGTCGAGCCAGTGGGGCACGAGCCCCTCGGACTCGAACTCGCGGGCCAGCCCGCCCATCACGAAGGTCCACTGCAGCTCGTCGCCGAACTCCACCATCAGCGCCCGCACCGCGGGCTCGAGCGCCCACGACCAGACGCAGGCCGGGTCCGTGATGCACCGTACGCGTACAGCCATGGAACAGCCCACAATACGCAAGCAGTGATCGGCACCCTCCTCAACGACCGCTACCGCCTCGAGGAGCAGATCGGCTCAGGAGGGATGTCCACCGTGTACCGGGCGTTCGACCCCACGCTCGAGCGCTGGGTGGCGATCAAGCTGATGCACCGCGACATCTCCTCGGACCCAGATCAGCTCGAGCGCTTTCGGCGGGAGGCAAGGGCGGTGGCGCGGCTCTCACACCCCCACGTGGTCACCGTCATCGACTTCGGCGAGGATGACGGCACCCCCTACATCGTGCTCGAGTTCGTCGAGGGCGAGACGCTCAAGGAGCGCATCCGGCGCATGGGGCGGCTGCCGGTGGCGGAGGCGGTGGCCTATGCGATCGAGGTCGGGCGGGGACTGTCCGCCGCACACGCGGAGCGGCTGGTGCACCGGGACGTGAAGCCCCAGAACGTGCTGATCGACCGGGAGGGGCGTGCCAAGGTCACCGACTTCGGCATCGCGCGGTCGCTGGAGGTGAGTGGCCTGACCGCCCCGGGACGCGTGCTCGGAACCACCGACTACGTCTCCCCCGAGCAGGCTCGCGGCCACGAGGTGACCGAGCAGTCAGACGTCTACTCGCTCGGCGTCGTCCTCTTCGAGATGCTCACCGGCGAGGTGCCGTTCAGGGCCGACAGCCAGGTGGCGGTGGCGATGAAGCACGTGCGCGAGCCCATGCCCGACGTGCAGCGGCTGCGTCCGGAGGTGTCGTCGGCGCTGGCTGCCGTGGTTGACC
>DASZCV010000199.1:0-6941 GCA_035942755.1 Thermoleophilaceae bacterium | reverse complement strand
GAGATCTCGTCGGCGCCGGCCTCGACCATGAGGATGGCCTCCTCGGAGCCTGAGACCACGAGGTCGAGGGGACTCTCCAGCAGCCACTCCTCCTCGGGGTTGACCACGAAGTTGCCCTCGTCGTCCTGGCCGATGCGCACGGCGCCGACCGGGAAGGGAAGCGGGATGTCCGACACCATCAGCGCGGCGCTCGCGCCGTTCATGGCCAGGATGTCGTAGGGCACCACGTGGTCGACGGACATGGGGATCGACACCAGCTGCGTCTCACGCCGCCACCCCTTGGGGAACAGCGGGCGCAGCGGGCGGTCGATCATGCGCGCGGTCAGCGTGCCCTTCTCCCCGGCGCGGCCCTCCCTGCGGAAGAAGCTCCCCGGGATCTTGCCCGCGGCGTACATGCGCTCCTCGACGTCGACGGTCAGGGGGAGGAAATCGACGTCCCTCAGGTTTCCCGCGGTTGCGGTGGAGAGCACCATCGTGTCCTCCGACTGCACGACCACGGATCCACTCGCCTGCTTGGCGAGCTTGCCGGTCTCGAAGCTGATCTCGGTGCCACCGATCTCGACTGAGACCCGGCTGACTTCAACACTCATACGTTCCTTTCGCCGCCGCCTTCGGATGGCGGCTATGTCTTATGACTTCTCGATAGATGTGCCGAGCAGGGTATCAGCGGCCCGCCTCACCGGAGCCTCGAGACCAAATCCTCATCCGGCACGCCCGGATATGCCGCGCCCTCCACGAAGAGCGTCGGGGTGGTCATCACGCCCGCGCGGACTCCGGAGCGGAAGTCGCGATCCACCCGGTCGGCCGCGCCCTCGGAGCGGCGGTCGTGCTCGAAGCGCTCCAGGTCGATGCCGAGCGTCTCGCAGCGCGCCCAGAGGTGTGGGTCCTCGAGATGGCCCTGGTCGTCCATCAGCGAGTCGTGCATGTCCCAGAATCTGCCCTGGCGCGCTGCCGCCTCGGCCGCGAGGGAGAGCACCCGTGCGCGGGGATGCTTCGAGACCACCGGGAAGTGACGGAAGATCCGGCGGATCGGGAGCTCGCACAGGATCACGTTGGCCCGGGCGCAGTAGGGACACTCCAGGTCGGCGTACTCGATCAGGAGCGGTCCCTCGCCTCGCACATGGTCGTCGTCCGCCTCTGGCGGCGGGCCCGCGCTACTGAGCTTCGAGGGCGTCAAAGATGAGGTTGGCGCCCGGGATCTCGAGCGGGCTCGTGGACATGTGCGACCACGTGACCTCCAGCGCGGGGCCGATCATCACCAGCGCCCGGTGACTGTGACCGCGCTGGTCGATGTAGACGTCATACCGTCGTGCCACATCGCCTTTGGGGTGGAAGTCGGCAAGCAGGGGAAAGCTGATTCCGAGGTGCTCCTGGAAGGCCTTGTGCGCGAAGGCCGAGTCCACGGAGATGCCGTACAGGGAGGCTCCCTGGGCCTCGAGCTCTGGGAGGACCTCCTGGTAGACGTTCAACTGGTCCGTGCAGGTGGGGCTGAAGTCGAGCGGGTAGAAGACCAGGACCGTTGTCTTGCCGCGCAGGTCCGCGAGCGAGACCTCCTGTCCGTCCTGATCCGAGAGCGTGAAGTCGGGAGCTTCGGAGCCGGCTGCGATCACCGCCTGAGCCCGAGCTCCTTGATCAGTGCGCGGTAGCGGTCCAGGTCGGTGCGCTGCAGGTAGCCGAGCAGCCGCCGGCGCTTGCCAACGAGCATGAGCAGGCCTCGGCGCGAATGGTGATCCTTCTTGTGCGCGCGCAGATGCTCGGTGAGCTCGTTGATGCGGGCGGTGAGCAGTGCGATCTGCACCTCGGCCGAGCCGGTGTCGCCGGGCGTGCGACCGTGCTTGGAGACGATCTCCTGCTTCTTCTCGAGGGTCAGGCTCATCGGCGGCGAAACGGTAGCAGGATGGGGCCGGGGGGCTCCCGCCCCCGGGACTATCCGGACATCTGCGCGCGAGCGCAGATATCCTCGGCCCGCTCCACATCGAGGCGCATCTGCTCCTTGAGCGCCGCGACGGACTCGAAGCGCTTCTCACCGCGCATCCGATCTAGGAAGGCGATGCGCAGCGTCTGGCCGTACAGGTCCCCGGAGAAGCCGATCAGGTGAGCCTCGACCAAGAGCCCCCGGCCGGTGTCGAACATCGGTCGCACACCCACGTTCACCGCCGCCGGGTATCCGAGTGCCCAGGCGGCGTAGACGCCGTGTCCGGGAGAGACCAGCCGGTCGTCGGGCACGAGATTGGCGGTCGGCATCCCGAGCTCGCGACCGCGCTTGTCCCCGTGGGCCACCTCTCCATCCATGAGGAAGGGACCCCCGAGGAACTCCGCGGCCTTCTTCACCTCGCCCGCCGACACAAGGCCGCGGATCTGGCTCGAGGAGACGGTCTCCCCGGCCACCTCCACGAGGGGCACCACCCGGGTCTCGAACTCGGTGCGGGCGGCCAGGAACTCGGGGGTGCCGCGCGCGCGGCGGCCGAAGCGGAAGTTCTCGCCCACGGACACGCTGACTGCGCCGAGCTGGCGGATGAGGACCTGATCCACGAAGTCCTCGGCGCTTCGCGAGGCGAACTCCCGGTCGAAGGGAATGACCACCAGCTCCTCGACGCCCAGACCGGCGATCACGTCGCGCTTGATCGGAAAGGGCATTACGAGCTTGGGCGCTCCCTCCGGGTTGATCACCGCCTGGGGGTGGGGATCGAAGGTGAGGACCGTGTCGTTTCCGCCGATCACCTCCCGGTGGCCCATGTGGACGCCGTCGAAGGTGCCGATGGCCACCCGTCGCGGGCCGGCGCCTCCTGGCGGCTGCGCCGGCATGTCCGTCAGCCGGGTGACCTTCACGGCTCGAACACTACGACGGGCTGCAGGTCCGAGCCGCGCGGCTCGGCGATCGCCAGGAGGCCGCCGCCGTGTGTGAGCCGGACCGCGGGCGCCTGCGATCCGTCCCCGGCGGGCACCCGCACGCCGTGGGCCACGCGGGCCGCCTCGCCGGGAAGAAGCCTGCGCTCGGGGAGGAAGGCGAGCGCCTCGGCGGCGGGGACGATGCGCGCCGGGTCGGCGTCGGCCAACGCGAAGGGACCCACCGAGATGCGCTCCAGCTCCTCGCAGTAGGCATCTCCAAGCGCCGCCACCAGTTGGCGGATGTAGGTGCCGGACGAGCACTCGATCTCGAATGCCGCCCGGTCGCCCTCGCGCCACAGCAGGTCGGCCCGGTGAACCGTGATGGGCCTTGTTCTGCCCTCCTCAGGCTCTCCCCGGCGCGCCTTGCGGTAAAGGGCCTCCCCACCCACCTTGACGGCCGAGTAGGCGGGTGGCCGCTGCAGCATGTGGCCCGTGGCGATCGCGGGCTTCTCCGGTGCCCTGCCCGTGTGTTCGAGCTTTCCATCCCGGTCGCCGGTGTCCGAGCGCCAGCCCAGCCGCGCCACGACGCGGTAGCCCTTGGGCAGGCCGAGCAGGAAGCGCTGGGCACGCGTGGCTCGCCCCACGAGGACCAGCAGCAGTCCTGTGGCGAACGGGTCGAGCGTGCCGGCATGGCCTACCTTGGCGCCGCGCGGCAGGGAGCGGCGAACGGTGGCCACGACGTCATGGGAGGTGACGCCCGCCGGCTTGGGATAGAGGATGACTCCCGGGTCGGTCAGGTCACGGTCGCAGCTGCTGGGCCACGTGCTCGCGGACGGTGGCGATGATCTCGTCGGGTGCGAGCCTCGTCGAGAAGCCCGCGGCCTGCCGGTGGCCGCCGCCACCCAGTGCGCGGGCGATGCGGGAGACGTCGACCCGGCCGTCGGTGGCGCGCAGGCTGGCCTTGCGCCAGCCGCGGCGGTCGTCGCAGAGCTGGTCGCGGACGAGGACGCCGACCGCCGTGCCCTCGACCGCGCGCAGATGGTCAACGATCCCCTCCGAGTCGGTCTCGACGGCGCCCGTCTCCTCGAAGTCCCTGCACGTGAGGGTCGCCACGGTGATCGCGCCGTCGTCGTAGCGAGCAGCGCTGCCGAGCGCCCGGGCGAGGAGCAGCAGACGCGAGTAGGGGAGGTCCTCGAACAGCCGGCGGTGCACCTGATGCGGGGCCACCCCGGCCTCGATCAGCTCGGCCGCCATCCGGTGGGCGGCGGGCGAGGTGTTCTCGTACATGAACCGCCCGGTGTCGGTGACGAGGCCCACATAGAGGGCGTCCCCGATCTCCGGCGTGATCTCGGCACCGAGCTCTCTGGCTATCCCGAAGACGATCTCGGCCGTGCTGGACGCCCCTACCGCGACCAGGTTCACGTTGCCGAAGCGCGTGTTGTCGTGGTGATGGTCGATGTTCACGATGTGGCTTCCCTCTTGCCTCAGGAAGTCGACCGGCATCCGGTCGATGTTCCCGCAGTCGAGGAAGACCACCACCCGATCGGCGATGTCCTCCGGCGGAGCGCCCAGGATCGCCCCGAAGTCCATCGAGCGGTACTCGTGAGGTAGTGGGAACTCCTCGGGGGACATGTACATGGCAGAGTCCTTGCCGAGCTGCCGCAGCAGGAGGTGCATCCCCAGGAGCGATCCGAGCGCGTCACCGTCAGGGTTCTCGTGGGTGGTCAGCAACAGCTTGTCGGCGTGGCGAAGATCCTCCACCACCTGGTCGAGCTCTCCCTGAGGAGCGACGGTCTCGCCCTCGACAACGCTCACCGGTCGTCGTTCTCCTCGAGCAGCTGCGAGATCCGGAAGCCATGGTCGATCGAGTCGTCGTACACGAACTCGAGAGTCGGGGTGCGCTTCATTCGCACCTCTGCCGCGATGACGGACTGGAGGTAGCCAGCCGAGGAGTTCAGGCCCTCGAGTGTGTCCGCGCGCTCTTCCTCGCTCCCGAGAACGCTGACGTACACGCGTCCTTGGCGGAGGTCTGGGCTGGTGTCCACTGCGGTCACGGTGACGAATCCTACGCGGGGGTCCTTCAGGCCTGCGGCTAGTCGTGCGGAGAGGACCTCGCGGAGAGCCTCGTTCACCCGCCGCATGCGATCTCCGGGCATCCTAGCCTTCCTTCAGCTCGCCGGTGCTCACCACCATGCGCTCCCAGGTCACCCAATCCCCGAAACGGCCGTCGACGAATCGTTGGAGTGCGTCGGCGTTCTCCTCGAGGCCTCGTCGCTCCCCTGCCACGAGTGCCGCAGCGATGGTGGCGCGCTGCCATAGGTCGTGATGCTCGGTCTCCGCCACCGCGGCGCCGAAGCGGCGACGAAGCTGAGCCTTTAGTGACTGGAGCTCCTTGCGCTTGCCCTTGAGGTCGACGTTGTCGGGGAGGTGGAGCTCGAGCTCGAGGAGACAGAGGAAGGCCACTAATCGAGCGACTGCTCCACCTGTCGCACCTCGTAGACCTCCAGGATGTCGCCTTCCTTCACGTCTGCGAAGTTCTCGAGCACGATGCCGCATTCCATGCCCTTGACCACCTCCCGCACATCGTCCTTGAAGCGACGCAGGGACTCGATCCGGCCGTCGTAGACGATCGTGCCGTCGCGCACCAGCCGGACGGTGGCGCCGCGCGTGACCGTGCCGTCCAACACCATCGCCCCGGCGATCGTGCCGACCCTGGAGGCCTTGAAGGTCTGCCGCACCTCGACCGTGCCCACCGTGTTCTCGACGTCCTCCGGCTTCAGGAGGCCCTCCATCGCCTGCCTGAGCTCCTCGACCACCTTGTAGATGACCGAGTAGGAGCGGATCTCCACGCCCTCGCGCGCGGCCACTTGGCGGGCCTCGCCGACGGGCCGCACGTTGAAGCCGATGATGACGGCGTTCGACGCCGACGCCAGCATCACGTCGGACTCGTTGATGCCCCCGACCCCGTCGTGGATCACGTTCACGGTGACCTGCCGTTGTGGCAGCTTCGCGATCTCGTCGGCGAGCGCCTCCAGGGAGCCCGCCACATCTGCCTTCACGATCAGGTTCAGCTCCACGAGATCGCCCATCTGGGCGCGCGCCATCACGTCCACGAGCGACACCTTCACCCCGGCGCGACGGGCCAGCCCCTCGGCCTTGAGCCTGTTGGAACGCTCGCCGGCGATCCGGCGTGCCTCGCGTTCGTTCCCGACGACGCGCACGTGCTCTCCGGCCTCCGGAACACCGTCGAACCCGAGCACCTCGACCGGCATCCCGGGGGTGGCCGCCTTGACGCGCTCGCCGCGGTAGTCGTGCATGGCGCGGGCGCGGCCGGGATGCCCGCCGGCCACCAGCGCATCGCCTACCTTGAGCGTGCCGCGCTGTACGAGCAGGCTCACCACCGGACCCCGCCCCGGGTCGAGCCGCGACTCGATGACCACACCGGAGGCCTCGACGTTCGGGTTGGCCTTGAGCTCCTGGATGTCGGCCAGCGTGATGAGCGTCTCGAGCAGCTCGTCCAGGTTCTCGCGCGTCTTTGCGGACACGTCGCAGAACTCGGTGTCGCCTCCCCAGTCCGCGGGGGTCAGCCCTTGGCGTGCCAGCTCGCTGCGCACGCGGTTGGGGTCGGCCCCTTCCACGTCGATCTTGTTGACCGCCACCATGATCGGCACGTCGGCGGCCTTGGCGTGGTCCACGGCCTCGACGGTCTGGGGCATGACTCCGTCGTCTGCTGCCACCACCACGACCGCGATGTCCGCTACCTGACCGCCGCGCGCGCGCATGGCGGTGAAGGCCTCGTGGCCGGGCGTGTCGAGGAAGGTGACGGTCTGGTCGCCGTGGTGCACCTGGTAGGCGCCGATGTGCTGGGTTATCCCGCCTGCCTCCCCGGCGGCCACCTCCGTCTGGCGGATCGCGTCGAGCAGCGAGGTCTTTCCATGATCCACGTGCCCGAGGATGGTGACCACCGGCGGGCGCTCGACGAGCTGGTCCTCGGCGTCCTCGTACTCGGGCTGGCTCGGCACCTCGTCGGCCGCGTGGACGATCTCGATCTTCTTGTCGAAGCCGTCCGCCAGCACTTCGATGGCGTCGTCGGAGAGCGTCTGGGTGAGGGT
>DASZCV010000198.1:0-9580 GCA_035942755.1 Thermoleophilaceae bacterium | reverse complement strand
GCACGGCCCTGCCTGCTCGTCGGGGATCCTCGAGTTGAGGCTGCGGATGGGATGATGGCCAAAGACGATCGTGAGCTCGTCGGCGCGCTCTGTGGCCGCCAGCTGGCGCCCGAGCCACCGCCACTGGGCATCGTCGATGTTGCCCTCGGCCGACGGCCCGGGCACACCTCCCTCGGAGACCGTGTCGAGCGAGACGAAGCGAAAGCCCGGCTTGGGACTCCAGGCGTAGTAGCCGACATGGCCGGCGCCGGCGGAGTTCTCGGCGGGATCGACGTAGCCGAAGCCGTGTCCATCGGCCTGCCCGTAGCGGAACAGCTCCTTGAACTGCGCGTGGTTCAGATAGCGGCGCGAGGGGTCGCGCGGGACGAGAGCCACCCGGGACGGGCTCGTGGCGAGCAGGCCGCCGAGGTAGCCCGGGCTGAGCACGCTCTGGGGGTCGAGGAGGTCGAAGGCGGGGAGGGTCGGCTTGACGCAGCCGGTGCCGATCGCCTCGTAGGGCGCGAGCGCCGCGGCGTTGCCCTGCACGAGAGCGTCGTGGTTGCCGAATGCCAGGTAGCTCGGAACCCCCAGTCCGGATGCGGAGAACGGCACCTGCGCTCGATCCATCAGTCCCGGCCAGCGGGGCCACCCGGCGTAGGGGCCGCTCGGCGAGTCGGAGTCGTAGAACTGGGGCCCCTCCGCGAAGTCGTCCTTGTCCTGGACGCCCGTGTAGCGAGCAGCCTCGTCGGCACCGGGGGTACCAGCCGGGCAGCCCTGGTTGGTGACCCCGCTGTTGGGGTTCAGCGGCCCTCCCTCGAGCAGCGCCAGCACTCCCTGCGCCTCGTTCAGCTGCTGGCTGTCAGCCAGGTCCCCCGTGAACACGGTGAAGCTCATCGCCGCCCGCTTCCCATTGCCCTGGCGCAGGGGGCTCGAGCGGAAGCGGTTGACCTGGCGGATGCCGGCCTCGGCGGCCTGCGCCACCAGTGCCTCCTGCGGGCGCTGGGCGGCGCTGAAGGTCTGCGGGAACGGCGAGTTGGCCGTCAGGTCCACGAACTCCACCCGGGCCGGGGATTCCTCGTCGGCCAGCTGGAAGTCCGACAGTTGGGCGAAGTAGAGCAGCGAGCGCCGCCGCCCGGCACGGTCCGGCAGCGCGGTGCCGACCGTCTCCTGGCGAAGCACATGGGGCTCACCGCGTCGCGGCGAAAGGAACGTGAACGCCCGGGCGGGGTCGCCGCCACCGAGCCGCTGCTCCAGCGTGGTCCTGCCGGCGAGCTCGGAGCTCTGTGGGGTGCGGGCGGGCGGGTCCGCGGAGGAGGTGCCGGCGCCGACCGCGAGGGCGCCGAGAACGATTGCGGTGCAGGCCTTTCGCAGGCGCTCACCGTAGCAACGGGGGCCCTCTCACGGCGCCGGTTCGGGCGGTACGCGCTGCGCCCAGGGCTGCGCCTCCTCGAGCTGGCCCGCAAGGGCCAGGAGCACCCCTTCTCCCGCCGGGGGGCCCACCAGTTGCACGGCGAGCGGCAGGCCATCCGCTCCGTGGAAGAGGGGCACCGAGATCGCCGGCTGCCCGGTCACGTTGATGGCCGCCGTGTAAGGGGTGAACTCGCCGGCCTTGCGGAACTCGTCCATCGGCTTCTCCCCGCATGTATCGATCTCGCCGATCCGTACCGGGCGGCGCGCGAGCGCGGGGGTGATCAGCACGTCGATGTCGCGCCATAGGGAGATCACCCCGCGGGCAAAGCCCTGCAGGACGGCGGTCGCGCCGAGATACTCGACCGAGGAATGCTCGAGGCCGCGCCGATGCAACTCCCAGGTGAGCGGTTCCACGTTCTCCTCCGTGGCGGTGCGCCCCCCGACGAGCTCCCCGTGGGTGACCGAGATCGCCACGTTGGCGGCCCACAGCACCGAGAAGGTGGAAAGGAGGTCGGTTCCCTTCCAGGGGGCGGTGACCTCGATCACCTCGTGACCGAGGGAGCCGAGCAGCCCGGCCGCCTCGCGCGCCGCCTTCTCGCAGACCGGGTCGAGCGCGGCCTCGATGGGCGTGTCGAGCGTCAGCCCGATCCGCAGGTTCCCGGGCTCACGCGCCGCGGTAACGGCGAACGGCTCGTGAGGGGGTGGGGCCCAGTTGGCATCGCCCGTCTCGTATCCGGCCATCACGTCGAGCAACGCGGCGCTGTCGGCCACCGTCCGCGTGAGCGCGCCGTCGGTGGAGAGGAAGTGCTCGCCGATGTCGGGTGCCCTCGAGATCCGGTTGCGGGCCGGCTTGAGCCCCACGAGCCCGCAGCAGGCCGCCGGAATGCGGATCGACCCGCCGCCGTCGCTGCCGTGGGCAACCGGCACGGCTCCGGCGGCCACCGCGGCAGCGGCGCCGCCGCTCGAGCCCCCGGGGGTGCGCTCGGTGTCCCACGGGTTGCGCGTCGGCCCGAAGCGCCGCGGCTCGGTCACGGGCGGAATGCCGAACTCCGGCGACGCCGACCTCCCGAGGATGATGAACCCGGCCTCCCGGAACCGGCGCACGAGCGCGTAGTCGTAGTCGGGCGTGTAGTCGCCGAGCAGGTCGGAGCCCTGCGACATCCGCAACCCGGCGACGGGTGCGAAGAGGTCCTTGATGGCGATCGGCACCCCTGCGAACGGCCGCTCATCCCCGGGCTTCATCCCCTCGGCGGCCGCGAGCGCCCCCTCGGCGTCGACCAGCGTGAAGGCGTTGATCGCGGGGTCCACCGCCTCGATCCGGGCCAGCGAGGCCTCGACCAGCTCGCGCGCGCCGACCTCGCCCGTCCGCACCATGCGGCCGAGCTCGAGGGCGGATGAGCGCAGGAGGCCCGTCATCCGGCGAGCATCGTAGTCAGGTCAGTGGCCGGTCGCTATGCGGCGCTGGTAGCTTTGGTGGGCTCGCCGCGGTGCTCGGCCACCTCGCTGCGGGACCCCTTGCCCAATGATCGCAACCGCAGCCCAGAGTCCCCCCCGGGGTCTGTATGCCCCCAACCACGAGCACGACGCGTGTGGCGTCGCGTTCGTCGCGCGCCTTGACGCGCCGCCCTCGGCCACGGTCGTGCAGCGCGCGCTGGTCGCGCTCGAGCACCTGGAGCACCGAGGGGGACAGGGCGCCGACCCGGACACCGGAGACGGTGCCGGCATCCTTCTGCAGCTCCCGGACGGCTTCCTGCGCGAGGTCGTGGACTTCGATCTGCCCGCACGGGGGCGCTACGGGGTGGCCGTGTGCTTCCTCCCACGTCCCGAAGGCGACCGCGCGGCCGCCGTCGAGCTGATCGAGCGCACGGTCGCGGCCGAGGGCCAGCGGGTGCTCGGCTGGCGCGAGGTGCCCGTCGACCAGAGCGCCTGCGGCGAGGGCGCGCTGCGCACGGCGCCGCACGTGGCCCACCTGTTCGTAGGCGCGGGCGATGCGGTGGTCGAGGACCAGGACGCCTTCGAGCGCGCGCTCTACGTGGCTCGGAAGGTGATCGAGCACGAGCACCTCGACGGTCTTGCCATCCCCACGTTCTCCTCGCGCACGCTCGCCTACAAGGGGATGCTCACCGCCCCACAGCTCTCGCGCTTCTTCGCCGATCTGCGCGACCCGCGCGTCGAGAGCAGGCTGGCCGTGGTGCACTCACGGTTCTCCACGAACACCTTTCCGAGCTGGGAGCTTGCCCATCCGTACCGGATGATCGCCCACAACGGCGAGATCAACACCCTGCGCGGCAACCGGAACTGGATGCGCGCACGCGAGGAGCAGCTGAGCTCGCCGCTGTTCGGCGACGACGTCAAGAAGCTCCTGCCGATCCTCGACGAGGAGCTGTCGGACTCGGCGTCGCTCGACGCGATACTCGAGCTGCTGGTTCTTTCCGGGCGCACCCTTCCCCACGCGATGTCGATGCTGATCCCCGAGGCCTACAAGGGTCGCCGTGAGCTCTCGGACGGGGTGAGGAACTTCTTCGCCTACCACGACTCCCTGATCGAGCCCTGGGACGGCCCGGCCGCCGTGGCCTTCACCGACGGCCGCTCGATCGGAGCCACGCTGGACCGCAACGGCCTGCGCCCCGGGCGGTGGCTCGAGACGCGCGACGGCTGGGTGGTGTTCGCCTCCGAGGCGGGTGTGCTCGACGTGGACCCGGCCGACGTGGTGGCCAAGGGAAGGCTGCACCCCGGCAAGCTGTTGTTCGTGGACGTGGAGGGCGGCCGGATCGTGGGTGATGCCGAGCTGAAGGACGAGCTCGGCAAGCGGAACCCGTACGGCAAGTGGCTCTCCGAGCGGGTCGTCCGGATCGAGAACATCGAGGACCGCGGGCCGCGCGTTCCGCGCGTGGAGCCGCTGCGGGCAAAGCAGCTCGCGTTCGGGTGGAGCGAGGAGGACCTGCGGGTGCTGCTGGCGCCGATGGTCAGGGCGGAAGCCGAGCCGACCGGCTCGATGGGCAACGACACCGCGCTCGCGGTCCTCTCAGACCGCCGCCCGCCGCTCTTCAACTACTTCAAGCAGCTCTTCGAGCAGGTCACGAACCCTGCGATCGATCCCATCCGGGAGTCGGTCGTGATGAGCCTGCAGGCGTGCGTCGGGCCGGAGATCAACCTGCTGGGCGAGACGCCCGACCACTGCCACCAGCTCGTGATGAGCCAGCCCCTCCTGCGCAACGCCGAGCTCGAGAAGCGCCGCCAGGTCGACCACCACGTGTTCGAGGCTCGTACGGTGGACATCACCTGGCCGATAGCCCAGGGCCCGGACGGGATGCAGGCCCGGCTCGAGGAGATCTGCCAGGAGGCCTCCGAGTGGTTGACCGAGGGGGTCACGATCCTCATCCTGTCCGACCGCAACCTGGGCGCCGAGCGCGCGGCCATCCCCTCGCTGCTCGCCACGGGCGCGGTACACCACCACCTCGTGCGGCAGGGCACCCGCCTGCGCTGCGGGCTCGTGGCGGAGACGGGCGAGGCGCGCGAGGTGCATCACATCGCATGTCTCATCGGCTACGGCGCGGCGGCGGTGAACCCGTACGTCATGTTCGAGTCGCTCTCGGCGATCCAGCGCGAGGGCCGCCTGCCCGAGACTCTCTCCCAGGAGGAAGCCGGTGACGCGCTGATCAAGGCGATCGGCAAGGGCCTGCTCAAGATCCTCTCGAAGATGGGCATCTCAACGGTGCGGTCCTACACCGGCGCGCAGATCTTCGAGGCGATCGGGCTCGATCCCAAGCTGGTGGACCGCCACTTCACCGGCACCCCTTCGCGGGTGGGCGGCATCGGGTTGGACGTGCTGGCGGGCGAGGCGCTCGACCGGCATGCGCGCGCCTACCCGGCCGCGGCGTCGGAGCTGCTCCCGCCGGGCGGTGTGTACGCCTGGCGGCGCGGGGGGGAGTTCCACGGGTGGAACCCGGAGACGGTCGCCACACTGCAGCACGCCGCGCGCGGCGAGGACGGCGCGGAGGCCTACGAGCGCTTCCGGCAGTACGTGAACGACGTGGCCGTCAGGCGATCGACCCTGCGCGGGCTGCTCCGCTTGCGCGAGGACGTCGAGCCGGTGCCGATCGACGAGGTGGAGCCCGCCGGCGAGATCGTGAAGCGCTTCAAGAGCGGTGGCATGAGCCTCGGCGCGCTCTCGCCCGAGGCCCACGAGACGCTGGCTCAGGCCATGAACCGCGTGGGCGGCAAGTCGAACACCGGTGAGGGGGGAGAGGATCCGGAGCGGTTCACGGACGATCGCCGCTCCTCGATCAAGCAGGTGGCCTCGGGGCGCTTCGGCGTGACGATCGACTACCTGGTGAACGCCGACGAGCTGCAGATCAAGGTGGCTCAGGTCGCCAAGCCGGGGGAGGGAGGCCAGCTTCCCGGCCACAAGGTGGGCGGCTACATCGCCGAGCTCCGCCACTCGACTCCTGGCGTGGAGCTGATCTCGCCGCCGCCCCACCACGACATCTACTCGATCGAGGACCTGAAGCAGCTGATCTACGACCTGCGTTGCGCCAACCCCGACGCCCGCGTGTCGGTCAAGCTCGTGTCCGAGATCGGTGTGGGCACGGTGGCGGCGGGCGTTGCCAAGGCAAATGCCGACCACGTCACGATCGCGGGGCACGACGGCGGCACCGGCGCCTCGCCGCAGTCCTCGATCCACCACGCCGGGGTGACGTGGGAGATCGGGCTGGCAGAGACCCAGCAGACGCTGCTTCGCAACGACCTGCGGTCGCGGATCGTGGTCGAGACGGACGGCCAGCTGCGCACGGGGCGCGACGTGGTGATCGCAGCGCTGCTCGGCGCCGACGAGTACGGCTTCTCCACCGCCCCGCTGATCGCGCTCGGCTGCGTGATGATGCGGGTCTGCCATCTCAACACCTGCCCGGTGGGCATCGCCAGCCAGGACCCGGAGCTGAGGGCGCGGTTCGCCGGCCAGCCCGAGCACGTGGTCAACTACCTCTTCATGGTCGCCGAGGAGGCGCGCACGATCATGGCCGCCCTCGGGGTGAGGACGGTGGACGAGCTGATCGGGCGCACGGAGCTGCTCGTGCCCGACGCGGCGGTCGATCACTGGAAGGCGCGGGGCCTCGACCTGGCGCCGCTGCTCGAGGTGCCCGAGGAGGCCTACGGTCGCCCGCGCCACCGCGTACGCGCGCCCGATCCGGTGCTCGAGGACGCCATCGACCACGAGCTGATCGAGGCGTGCGCGCCCGCGATAGCCGGTGGCCGGCCCGTTCGCCTGGAGCGCGGGATCGAGAACAAGAACCGGGCTGTCGGGGGCCTTCTGTCCAGCAGGATCGCTCGCGCCCACGGCCCCGACGGCCTCCCCGAGGGCACGATCGAAATCGGCTTCCGGGGGTCCGCGGGCCAGAGCTTCGGCGCCTGGCTTGCCCCCGGCGTGACACTCAGCCTGCTCGGCGACGTGAACGACTACGCCGGCAAGGGCCTGTCCGGGGGCACTCTGTCCGTTCGCCCGCCGGAGGACGCCGGGTTCGCCGCGGAGGACTGCGTGATCGCCGGCAACACCACCCTCTACGGGGCCACGTCGGGCAAGGCCTTCTTCAGGGGCTACGCGGGCGAGCGCTTCGCCGTGCGCAACTCGGGCGCCTCGACGGTCGTCGAGGGCGTCGGCGATCACGGTTGCGAGTACATGACCGGTGGGTGCGTCGTGGTGCTGGGGCCCACGGGACTCAACTTCGCCGCGGGGATGAGCGGCGGGATCGCCTATGTGCTGGACGTGAAGGGGGACTTCCGCGAGCACTGCAACACCGAGCTGGTGGGATTCGACGAGATCTCTCCCGATGACGCGCTCGGGTTGCGCGACCTGATCGCCGAGCATGCCGCGCGCACGGGGTCGCCGGTGGCCGCCGGTGTGCTCGAGGGCTGGGACGCCCAGCTCCCGCGCTTCGTGAAGGTCATGCCCCACGACTACAAGCGGGCGCTCACCGAGCTCGCGCCCGGCACCGCCGACAAGGCAACGGCCTAGATGGGCGAGCAGGGCGCCTTCCTTCGCCTCGAACGGGTCGGCTTCGACAAGCGCGACCCCGAGGACCGCGTGAAGGACTACAAGCAGTACTTCAGGCTCCCGGGCGACCAGACCCTGCGGGACCAGGGCGCGCGCTGCATGGACTGCGGCATCCCCTTCTGCCACGAGGCCTGCCCGCTCGGCAACAAGATCCCCGACTGGAACGACCTCGTCTACCGCGACCACTGGCGCGATGCCCTCACCCAGCTGCACGCCACCAACGACTTCCCCGAGTTCACCGGCCTGATCTGCCCGGCGCCGTGCGAGTCGGCGTGCGTGCTCAACATCAACGACGATCCGGTCACGATCGAGCAGATCGAGTTGGCGATCGTGACCCGCGGGTTCGAGGAGGGCTGGATCGTGGCGCACCCACCCGAGCGCCGCACGGAGCGCACCGTGGCCGTGGTGGGCTCCGGGCCGGCGGGCATGGCAGCGGCCTCCCAGCTCAACCGGCTGGGTCACGAGGTCACCGTCTACGAGCGCGACGAGGCGCCGGGCGGGCTGCTGCGCTTCGGGGTGCCCGACGCCAAGCTCGAGAAGTGGATCATCGACCGCCGCATCAAGCTGCTGGAGGACGAGGGCGTCATCTTCGAATGCAACGTGGACGTGCCCCGGCAGCTCAGCCTCCGCGATCTGTGGCGCCGCCACGACGCGCTGGTGATAGCCACGGGATCCCGCGTGCCCCGGCCGATCGAGGTCCCGGGTGCGGAGCTTCCGGGCGTGCACCCGGCGATGGACTACCTCTACGGGCGCAACCGCTGGGTGGCGCGCCAGGAGGGGCGCCCGGCGCGCTGGACCGGGGAGGAGATATCAGCGGCAGGCAAGCGCGTCGTGGTGGTGGGCGGCGGCGACACGGGCATGGACTGCGTGTCGAACGCGCTCCGCGAGGGCGCGGCCGATGTCTTGCTGCTCGACGTCTACCCGGAGCTGCCCGCTTCCGGACGCGACGCCAGGACCCCGTGGCCCCTGCCGCCAAAGCGGACCCACAGCACTTACGCGCTCGAGGAAGGTGGCGAGCGCCAATGGGCCGCCCAGGTCACGGAGATCATCGGGCGCGACGGCAGGGTGGCCGGGGTGCACGGGCGCCGGGTCCAGGGAAGCTCGTCGCGCGACCTGCGCCCGGTGCCGGGCAGCGAGTTCGACCAGGAGGCCGACCTGGTGCTGGTGGCGATCGGGTTCAACCATCCGGAGCACGAGGGCCTGATCGAGGGGCTCGCGCTCGACCTAGACGGCCGCGGCAACGTCAGGGCGCCCGTCTACGCCACGCGGACTGAGGCGGTCTTCGCCTGCGGCGATGCCCGCATCGGGCAGTCGCTCGTGGTGACGGCCATCGCGGAAGGCCGCCGCTGCGCCCGGGTGGTCGATCGCTTCCTCGGGGGCACCGGCGTGGCCCGCCCGGTCACCGCCGAGTCGATGTTCGCCTTCGAGGACGGGGACCCCCATTCGCTGCGACATCAGGCCGAGACGGCGGGCACCGTGACCGTGGGGGACGCGTTCTGGTCGGGTCCGCGGGACGGGGAGAGCGAACCCGAGCGCTCTATCACCTGAGGGACCTTCAACACTCGCATCCAAACGCCGACTCGATGGGTGAACGAGTGGCATCTCAACCGGCTCATGCCTCTGGCGAGGAGCCGGCTGGGGGGCGTCCTGCCCCAACGGAATGGATCTTCTCGCAGGCGGTCCTGTGCAACCCCGCCACCTCATGGAGCATGTAGCGCTGGTACACGATGGCAAGCAGGAAGATCGCCGCGACCGCGGCGGCGACGAAGACGCATTCCCACCCCTGCTCCTTCTCGAAGTTGATTACCCCGAGCAGGCCGGCGGGCGCGGTCGTCGCAAATAGGGCGGCCATGGTGAGCCCGTGGCGGACCTTGTCCTCCGTCGCTCCGAACTGCTCTTGCGTTTGCGACTCCCACGTGAGAGGAGGTACCAGGTGGATCCGCCCCGCGTGATCCGCGGAGCCGGCGCCAACGCTAGAAGCAAGCTCTGACACGCGGGCGTGGGCCGCTCAGGAGGTCGGCACGGGTGTTGTCGCCGGTCGGTCGTCGCCGTCGCGTCCGGGGGTCCCGATTGAGTCGGCCCTCCGCCGCCGTCGGCGCGCAGTGCGCAGGTCGAAGCCGGTGAGCGCGCGGGCCAGAGCAA
>DASZCV010000197.1:0-22887 GCA_035942755.1 Thermoleophilaceae bacterium | reverse complement strand
CCGGCGCGGTCCGGCCCGCCGCTGCCGGCCTCGGGGCGAGCGCCCTGGCTCTCCTCGGCATGCGTGCCGGGAGTCGAGGGCCGCCCGGCCGGGCTCGTGTGGGTGCCGCGCAGGTTGGTCGGGCGCGCCTGCGCAAGCTTGCCGGGCATCGAAGCGGCGCGGGTACTCGGGCCGCCCCGTGCGACCGAGGGCTGTGAGCGCGAGGGGGACTTGTCGACCTCCTCGGCCACCTCCACGGTGCCGACCCCCGCGACCACTGCCACGGCCACGGCCGCCGCCGCTCCCTTTGCGGCCGCGGAGGCCCCGGCGGCCTGGGAGAGCCCGCCTGCCAGCAGCGACATGACGCCTCCCGAGCCTGCCCCGCTCACCGCTCCGATCGATGCTCCCGCTCCCACGCTCGCCGCACCGCCCACCAGTCCTCCGAGGATCGCCGTGCCGGCGGCCGCGGGAAGTGGCGGGAGGAGCGCGGGCAGCGCCGAGCGGCGCGCACCGAGCTGGTGGCTGAAGGCGGTACAGGCGCCACACCCGCGCAGGTGCGCGCGTAGGCGGCGGCCGCGAAGGACCCGGCCGTCGCGGGCGGAGATCGAGCGGCGTGCCGCGTCACACGCCATCTCTCGGCCGAGCTCAGACTCCGAGAGCGCCAGCCGGGCCTCGTAGACGGCTTGGCGCGCCGCGCTGGGCGACATGTTCAGCGCGCAGCCGATCTCGTCGTAGTCGAGCCCGCTCACCTCCCGCATCACGAGCGCCCCGCGCTGGCGCTCGGGAAGCGCGCCCAGGTCGGCCACGAGCCCGGTGAGGCGCTCGTTCAGGCAGGCGATCGAATGGGGTCCGGGCGAGGTGGGGCCGTCGTCCTCGGAGAGCTCGACCGAAGGAGGGCGCCGCCTGATCACCGACACCGCCTCGTTGTGGGCGATCCGGAACAGCCACGGGCGCAACGCGATCTCGCGGCCCTCGCCCGGCAGCGCTCGCAGCGCGGCGGTCATCGTGCTCTGGAGGGCGTCGCTCGCGTCCTCGGCGTTGCCGGTGATCGAGCGGCAGTAGCGAAACAGATCCTGGTGGTAGCGCTCGTAGATCGCGGCAAACGCGCGCGGATCGCCCTTCGCGGCCAGGCGTGCCAGCCGCCGGTCGCCCAGCATCCCGATCGCCGGGCCGGCGCCACGACCACTGCTCATCGAGATCACCGCCGCGGAAGGCATCTCCCCTCCTATCGGCAGGAGGGCCGAACGCCTGAGCGGCCCGGCTACTAGCGGCTGGCGCGCGAGCGCTTCAGCTCGCGCTGGAACTGCGACTGCTCGAACTCCTCGTCCGCGCGGATCACGTGCATCACCGCGTTGATGAGTGCCAGGTGGGTGAACGCCTGCGGGAAGTTGCCGAGGTGGCGTCCCGAGCGCGGGTCGATCTCCTCCGCGTAGAGCTGAAGCGGGCTCGCAAAGCCCAGCAGCTTCTCGCAGAGGGCACGGCCGCGCCTGAGCTCACCGATCTCCACGAGCGCCGAGACGAGCCAGAAGGAGCAGATGGTGAAGGTGCCCTCCTCCCCGTGCAGACCGTCGTCTGTCTCCTCCACCCGGTATCGCAGCACGAGGCCGTCCTGGGTGAGCTCGTCGGCGATCGTGAGCACGGTCCGACGGATGCGCTCGTCATCGGCCGGGAGGAAGCGCACGAGCGGCATCAGCAGCACCGAGGCATCCAGCTGATCGGTGTCGTAGTGCTGGGTGAACACCCCACGCTCGTCGAGCGCGTTGTCGCAGATGTCGGCGTGGATCTCGTCCGCGGTCCGCTGCCACTCATCGGCGCGCCTGACGTCCTCCCGAATCTCCGCCAGCCGCGCCCCGCGGTCGAGCGCCACCCAGCACATCATCTTCGACGAGGTGAAGTGCTTGGGCTCGCCGCGGACCTCCCAGATCCCGCGATCGGGCTCCCGCCAGTGCGCGATGGCGTCCTCGACCTGCTTGACGAGGATCGGCCACATCCGCTCGGGTAGGTGGTCGCGCGACTTCGTGTGCAGGTACACCGAGTCGAGCACGGCGCCCCAGACGTCGTGCTGCTCCTGGTTGTACGCGCCGTTTCCGACCCGCACCGGCCGGGCGCCCTCGTAGCCCGACAGGTGATCGAGGACCCTCTCCTCGAGCCTCGCCTCACCGTCGATGCCGTACATGATCTGCAGCTGGCCCCGCTCGGCCTCCGCCACGTCGGCGATGAAGTAGAAGAAGTCGTTGGCCTCCCAGTCGAAGCCGAGCGTGTAGAGGCCCCACAGCATGAAGGTGGAGTCGCGCATCCAGGTGTAGCGGTAATCCCAGTTGCGCTCACCCCCGGGAGTCTCGGGGAGCGACGTCGTGGCGGCGGCCACCATCGCGCCGGTGGGCGCGTAGGAGAGCCCCTTCAGCGTCAGGGCGCTGCGCTGCAGGAAGGTGCGCCAGGGATGGTCGGGGAACGTGCCCTGATCGAGCCAGTGCTGCCAGTGGTGGGCGGTCCAGACCAGCCGCTCGTAGGCCTCGTCGTAGTCCTGCGGGGCGGGATGCTCGGACCAGGAGAGCGCCGCGAAGAGGGTGTCGCCCTCCTTCATCAGCGTCCGGGCGGTGGCGCGCGGACCCTCGAAGCCGATGTTCATGTCGGAGGTCAGGCGCAGCTGGATGTCGGTGCCGTCGGCCCGGGCCGTGGCCTCGTGGTAGCCGGGTCCGGCGTACTCCCACGTGGCGAAGTCGCGCCCGTAGTTGAACACCGGCTCGCAGTCGAGGTGGGTCTGCACCTCCCCGTTCACGCAGCGCACGATGCGCAGGAGCACATGGTCGGCGTCGTAGTCGGTGGGTGAGCGCCGGTGTGTCGTCGACCGGTCGTGCTCGTGATGCCACGGGCCTATCAGCAGCACGTCGCGAACGATGATCCAGCCGCCGCGGGTGCCCCAGCTGGTCTCGAGCACCATCGTGCCGGGCAGGTAGCGCCGGGAGGCGGGCACCTGGATGTCGGCCGGCCCCATCCTGAACGTACCGGCATCACGGTCGAGGATCGAGCCGAACACGCTCGGCGAGTCCATCCGCGGGATGCACATCCACTCGACGTTGCCGCTGGGTGCCACGAGTGCCGTGGTCTCGCAGTCAGAGAGAAAGCCGTAGTCGGCCACGGGCGGAAAGGAGCTCGAGCCGATCGTCTTGTCGGAGTCGAAGAGGTCCTTCCTGTCGAGCATGCGGCTCCCGCCCATGAGGATGCCGCTGTCGGGCTTGAAGCCGGTCATCTCCTCTCCTTGAGCCATGCCGCCGCGGGCGGGTCGAGCAGCACGGTGAGCCGACCCGGATCCGGGCGCACCAGGCTGGCCGGGGCGTCGGGGCCTGGGGCATCGCCGAAGGCTCGCGCCACGGCCGCCGCCTTGTCATCTCCTGAGATCAAGAACAGCACTGCACGGGCCGCATTGAGGACGGGAAGGGTAACCGTCACGCGGGACACCAGCGGCGGCATGCCGGGCGTCTCCACGCCGGTGACCCAGCGCTCGCGCTCTGCGAGCGCCGCATCGCCGGGAAAGAGGGAGGCGCAGTGGGCGTCGGGGCCGAGGCCGAGCATGAGCAGGTCGATCCGTGGCGGGCCCTGGCCGAACGCCTCCCTCAGCTCGCGCTCGTAGGCGGCGGCGGCTTCCTCGTGGCCCAGCTCGCCCTGGATCCGGTGCACGTCGGGCCCCTCTCCCTTCAGGCGATCGAGCAGGCTCGCCTCGGCCATCGCGAAGTTCGAGTGCTCATGATCTGGAGGTACCGCGCGATCGTCGCCGAACCACAGCGTGGCCCGCCCCCAGTCGAGGTCCACCTCCGCCACGCGCTCGTGAGCGGCCCGCGGAGTCGAGCCACCCGACAGCGCGATGTGGCCGCCGGCACGCACGGTCTCCGCTATCCGCTCGGCGGCGGCGCCCGCAACGTCCTCGACGACGGCTATATCCATGTCCCCCACCGACGTGTTCAGCAGACGAAGCTCTCTGCGGCCGACAGCGCCGGGGCGTACACCTTGTCCCGCAGGAGCGCTTGCCGGATGCCCTCCCCCAGGATGCCCGGCTCCCCCCGCGAGACGCCCATCACCGTCCAGGCCGAGTCCCTACCGTCGGGCATCCGCCGCCGGGCCGCCAGGCCCCCCGCCCCACGGTCGCGTGAGATAGACATGCCGGAGGCGGTCTCGATCGCAATCCCGGCGAGCCCCGGCGCGCTCATGTCCTTGACGGGCTCGAGGCGCAGCGCCACGTCCTGCCGGTGCCCACGAGCGACCCCGCAGAGCGCCCCGTCCTGCGGCGGCATGGAAGCCGGCTGCCAACCCAGGCGCGTGGCAAGCCAGCCCAGGAACAGAAGCCCGGCGCTGCGGGAGTCCACGCGATGCTTCACGGTGACCGAGCTGATCAGCCTGAGCTCCTCGCGCCACTGCACGGGGTCGAAGGTCGAGGCCACCCGCTCGCGCCACGGGGTGGAGCGAAGCCACGCGAGGTCCACCACGTAGGCCCGCTGGATCAGCTCCCTCGCGCGGGCGATCGCCGCGGCCGGGTCGGGCTCGTTGACCGAGTCGATCAACACGACCTGCGCGATCGCGAGCAGGGCGTCCACCGCCTCCGGGTGCCCGTGGGGGGACCATACGAGCGTCGGGAGGTCCGTGACCACCAAGGGGTCGACGATCGTCTCGAGGTGCCTCAGGTGGCGGGGGCCGATGTCGAGCACCGCCTGCTCGTGGAGCACGCTGATGTCCGTGGGCTTGGAGGCGCACTCGCCCTCGATCGTGGCCCGGGCATCGATGCTCTGGCGCCCGGCCTCCACGCAGCAGAGGATCGTGCGCGACGCGTGGTAGCGGCCGACGTGGTCGAGCCTGTTCTGGATCTCTCCCCGCCATTCGCCGTCGGCGATCACAACCAGGTTCAGCACCCGTGCCGGCACGTAGGCCTCGCTGCGGGCGTGGCGCTCCTTGAGCAGGTCCCGCAGGGCCACCTCCACCTCGGCCGGAGCGACGTTCTGGCCGCCCCAGACGTTGCCGGTCATCTGCACGGCGAGCGCTCCGCTTCCACTGTCAGATTGCCCTCCAGCGGGAAGGATTTGGCACGGATGCCGAATCCTTCGCATCCCCCTCGGCTGAGCACATTCAGATCGCCCTCCACCGGGAAGGATTTGGCACAGATGCCAAATCCTTCGCATTCCTCTCCGCAGAGCACACTCAAATCGCCCTCCACTTGTGCTCTCCCTCCATCAGCGCATCGGCCTCCTCTGGCCCGCCGGACCCGGCCGGGTACTGCGGGATCGGGCCGGGGGTGCCCGCCCAGGCATTGAGGATCGGGTCTACGATCTCCCACTGCGCCTCGACCTCGTCGTCGCGCGTGAAGAGGGTGGCGTCGCCGCGCATGGCGTCCATGATGAGCCGCTCATAGGCCTCGGGGGACTCGGAGAGGAAGGCCGTGCCGTAGAGGAACTGCATGTTCACCGGCCGGATGCGCATGCGGGTGCCCGGGATCTTGGCCCCTATCGAGATCGAGACACCCTCGTTCGGCTGCATGGTGAGCACGATCTGGTTGGGCTGCACGCCGACAGAGCCATCCTGGTGGAAGGCCAGGTGCGGCACGGGTTTGAGCGTGACGGCGATCTCGGTGACCTTGCGGGCGAGCCGCTTGCCGGTGCGCAGGTAGATCGGCACCCCCGCCCAGCGCCAGTTGTCCACCTCGAGCCGCAGGGCGGCGTAGGTCTCGGTGATCGAGTCGGGGGGGACGTCGTCCTCCTGCAGGTAGCCCTTCACGTCCTCTCCCCCCGAGGTTCCCTCCCCATACTGCGCGCGCACCGCCATGTACATCACCTCTTCGGGCGTCGGCGGATGGATCGCCCGCAGGACCTTCACCTTCTCGTCGCGCACCTCGTTGGCCGAGAACGAGACGGGCGGCTCCATGCACAGCAGCGTGAGCAGCTGGAGCATGTGGTTCTGCACGAGGTCCCGCAGCGCGCCGGAGCTGTCGTAGTAGCCCGCGCGCGTGCCGATCCCGATGTCCTCGGCGGCGGTGATCTGCACGTAGTCGATGAAGTTGCGGTTCCAGAGCGGCTCGAAGAGGCCGTTGGCGAACCGGAAAGCCAGCATGTTCTGGACGGTTTCCTTGCCCAGGTAGTGGTCGATCCGGTAGACCTGCTGCTCCTCGAGCACGTCCAGCACGGCGCTGTTCAGCTGCCGCGCTTCCGCGAGGTTCGTGCCGATCGGCTTCTCGATCAGCACGCGCACCTCGGAGCCCTCGTTGCGGTGAAGGCCGTGCTCGCCGAGCCTGCCGACGATCAGCGAGAAGAACGACGGGGCGGTCGAGAGGTAGTAGACCCGGTCGAAGGCGATGCCGGCCTCTTCGTCGAAGGCCTGGTTGCACTCGGCAAGCCGCTCGTAGACCGTGGGGTCCTCGAAGGGCCCGGCGACGTAGCGCACGTGCTCGAGCAGCGCGCCCAGCACCTTCTCGTCGGCCTTGCGGCGCGAGAAGCTGCGGATCGACTCCCGCGCGAGCTGGCGGAAGTCCTCGTCGCTCAGCGCCCCGCGCGAGCTGCCGATCAGGTTGAAGCGCTCGGGCAGCGCCCCCTCGTGGGCCAGGTTGTAGATCGCCGGCAGCAGCTTGCGCTTGGAGAGGTCGCCGGTCGCCCCGAAGATCGTGAGCGTGGTTGGGTGGATCGGCAGCCGCTCGAGCCCCTCGATGAGGGGATTGGCATCAACTCCTGGCTGGGTCGCGGTGGCCACGGTCACTCCGCGGTGGGATCGGACTGCGCCTCGGGGTCGGCTGCCTTGACGGCGTGCCCGCCGAACTGGTTGCGAAGCGCCGCGTTGACCTTCGCGGCGAAGGCTCCCTGGCCGCGCGAGGAGAAGCGCTCGAACAGCGATGTGGTGATGACGGGGGTCGGGATGCGCCTGTCGATCGAGTCCTCCACCGTCCAGCGGCCCTCGCCGGAGTCCTCGACGAAGGGCTCGAGCCGGGCAAGGTCGTTGCCCTCCTGCTCGAAGGCCCGGGCGGCGAGCTCGCACAGCCACGAGCGCACCACAGAGCCCTGCATCCAGAGGTGCGCGACCTTCGCGTTGTCGAGGTCATACTCGCAGCCGTCGAAGAGCGAGAAGCCCTCCGCGTAGGCCTGCATCATCCCGTACTCCACGCCGTTGTGGACCATCTTCACGTAGTGCCCGGCACCGGCGGGGCCGAAGTGCCCCCAGCCTGCCCCGTGCTCCTCGGTGTGGGGCGGTGCCAGCACGTCGAGTATCGGCGCGAGCCGCTCGACGGCCTCCTGGGGGCCCCCGACCATCATGCAGTAGCCGACGTCGATGCCCCAGACCCCGCCGGAGGTGCCCACGTCCACGTAGTGGATCCCCTTCTCCTCGAGCGCCTCCGCCCGGCGCTTGTCGTCGGTCCAGCGGGAGTTGCCGCCGTCGATGATGGTGTCGCCCTCCTCCAGCAGCCCGGCAAGGTCGTCGACCGTCCTCTCGGTGAGATCCCCGGCGGGGACCATCACCCACACCGCACGCGGGGCCTCGAGCTTGGACACCAGGTCCTCGAGCCCGCTCGCCCCGGTCGCCCCGTGGCCCTCGGCTTCCTCCACGGCGTCCTCGGCAACGTCGAAGGCCACCACCTGGTGCGCCGAGTCGCGGTGGATGCGATGGACCATGTTTCCGCCCATCTTTCCGAGGCCTACGAAGCCGAGTTGCATGCGCTCTCCTTTGCGGGGACTTCGGGCCATTGTCGCCCTGCCGGGCGGCTCCGTGCAACCCCCGGCCGAAGGTCGCGCTCCCCGAGCGTGCCGCCGGGCCGCAGGAGAGCTCGAGAGCGGCCGTTTCGTTGCCCCTCCGTCGGGTAGGCCAAGGCGCATGGAGGGAGCAGCGCGCCGGCGGGCGATCGTCACGGCCTCGGACTCGGGCATCGGGCGCTCGACCGCGGCAGTGCTGGCGCGCGAGGGGTTCGACATCGGGATCACCTGGCACTCAGACGAGCCCGGGGCACACGAGACCGCACGCCAGGTGGAGCAGGAGGGCGGCCGGGCGGTCCTCGAGCGGCTAGACGTGACCCGTGGCCCGGACGCCGCCGCAGTGGTCGAGCGGATGGCGGGAGAGCTCGGCGGGCTCGATGCCTTCGTGAACAACGCCGGCGGCGCGCCACCACAACCGTTCCTCGAGCTGCCCCTCGAGGCCTGGCGCGAGGCGCTCGAGCTGAACCTGACCGGAGCGTTCGTCTGCGGGCAGCGCGCGGCCAAGCTCATGGTGGACGCCGGTCGCGGCGGCTCTATCGTGAACGTGACCTCCGTCCACGAGCACGTCCCGCTCCGGGGAGCGGCGCCCTACTGCGCCTCGAAGGGTGGACTCGGGCTGCTCACGAAGGTGATGGCGATCGAGCTGGCAGAGCACGGCATCACGGTTAACTCGGTTGCTCCCGGCGAGATCGCCACGGAGATGACCGGCAACGAGGACGTCGAGCCCGGCACGGTCGAGCGGCCGCTCATCCCGCTCGGGCGCCCCGGCCACGCGGAGGAGATCGCAGCCACGGTGGCCTTTCTCCTGTCGCCGCAGGCCCGCTACGCCACAGGCGCGTCCTTCATCGTCGATGGCGGGCTCACGATGATGGGCGCACAGGCAAACGCCGACCGGTCATAGCGGGGGACCACCTCTCGTCAGACAGCCGACCTCTAGGCAGGACGGCGCTCGTCAACACCACCGCCCTCCGCGGCTTCCAATGGGGGAGATTGACGTCTCCGCATTTGGGTAGGACCCATGCAATGCGTGCAGCGGTGACGGTTGGCCTGATCTCCATGGCTGCTGCCGTGCTGATGATCGGCTATGCGATCAGGGTGGGCTTTGCCGTCTTCGTGGCCCCGATCGTCGTGGCCGAGCTCATGTTCCTTGGAGCGGTCTACCTGATCTGGCGAGGGCTGGGAGGCGGCGAGCACGGCTCCGAGAGCGTCGAGACGCTGCGTCGCGACACGGTCCGGCGCGCCGGACCTTCTTTCAAGTCACCGGGGGCGGGTCGGCCCGCAGCAGGACATGGCATGGGTGGGCGATCCCTGGTCGGGCGAACTGGTGGCTGACGGGAGCGCGCCGGTCTAGGTCGCTGAGCCAAGCTCGCCTCCTCCATCGGTCGACCGGCGAGGTGTCGGAGTTCGGCCGTGCGTCAAGATGTGGCCACCGTGCTCAACCTGCCCGACGCCATCACGGTATGCCTGTTCGACCTCGACGGCGTCCTCACCCAGACGGCGAAGATCCACGCCCGAGCCTGGAAGGAGATGTTCGACGACTTCCTGCGCGACTGGGCGGAGCGGACGAGTGAGCCATTTCACGAGTTCGACCGGCCGACGGACTACGACGAGTACGTGGACGGCAAGCCGCGACTCGACGGCGTGCGCTCGTTTCTCGAGTCGCGCGGGATCGAGCTGCCAGTGGGCTCGCCCTCCGATCCACCAGCGGCGGAGACAGTCCACGCGCTCGGGACGCGCAAGAACGAGCTGGTGCTCGAGCTCATCCGCGAACATGGGGTCGAGCCCTACGAGGGGTCGGTTCGCTTCGTCGAGAATGCGCGGGAGCAGGGCCTGCGGCGAGCCGTCGTCTCCTCGAGCACCAACTGCGAGGACGTCCTCGTAGCCGCGGGGATCGATCACCTGTTCGAGGTCCGCGTCGACGGCGTCGTCGCCGAGCGCGAGCGCCTCGCCGGCAAGCCCGCGCCCGACACGTTCCTCGCGGCGGCCCGGAAACTCGGTGCCGGACCGGCAGAGGCCGCGGTCTTCGAGGACGCGCTTGCCGGCGTCGAGGCGGGGCGCGCCGGGGCGTTCGGATGGGTGGTCGGAGTGGACCGAACCGGGCAGGCCACGGCGCTGCGGCGACGCGGGGCCGATGTCGTGGTGCAGGACCTCGCCGAGCTCTTGGACCGCACTTGATCGCGCAGAACATCTTCGAGGCAGAGGCGTGGAGCGTGCCCGAGCGTGAGCTGCAGCTCGATCTGCTCGGTCAGACCGAGTCCATCTTCGCACTCTCGAACGGCCACGTCGGCCTGCGCGGCAACCTCGACGAGGGCGAGCCCGCCGGCGCACCGGGAACGTTCCTGAACGCCTTCTACGAGGTCCGCCCGCTGCCCTACGCAGAGACGGCCTACGGCTATCCGGAGGCGGGTCAGACGATGATCAACGTCACAAACGGCAAGCTGATCCGCCTGCTCGTGGACGACGAGCCGTTCGACGTCCGCTACGGCACGCTCGTGCGCCATGAGCGGGTGCTCGACCTGCGCGCCGGCGTGCTGCGGCGCGAGGCCGAGTGGGTCTCGCCCGCCGGCCAGGGCGTGAAGGTACGCTCGACGCGGCTGGTGTCGTTCGTCCAGCGCTCCGTGGCAGCCATCCTGTATGAGGTCGAGTCGGTGGGCGCCCCGGCGCGCATCGTCGTTCAGTCAGAGCTCGTGGCCAACGAACCCGTGCCCGAGCAGGCGGACGACCCCCGGGCGGCGGCGGCGTTGAGCGCGCCGCTCGTTGGAGAGCACCATGGGCACAGCGGGCTGCGCGCCGACCTCGTGCACAGGGCGCGCGCCAGCGGCCTCCGTATGGCGGCCGGCATGGACCACGTCGTCGAGGGTCCCGAGGCCACGGTCACCGCCACGGAGAGCGAGGCGGACCTGGCACGCGTGACGGTGAGCACCGAGCTGGAGCCGGGACAGACGCTGCGGATCGTGAAGCTGCTCGCCTACGGCTGGTCGAGTCGACGATCGCTGCCCTCCCTGCGCGACCAGGTGGACGCGGCGCTGGCGTCGGCGAGGCGGACGGGCTGGGATGGGCTGCGGCGTGGCCAGCGCGAGTACCTCGACGACATATGGCAGTACGCGGACGTTCAGCTCGATGGCGATCCTTCGCTGCAGCAGGCGTTGCGCTTCGCGCTCTTTCACGTCGTGCAGTCTGGCGCGCGTGCGGAGCGCCGGGCGATTCCGGCGAAGGGGCTGACCGGAAGCGGCCACGACGGGCACACCTTCTGGGACACGGAGAGCTACACGCTCCCCGTGCTGACCTACCTCACGCCCCACGCCGCGCGCGACGCGCTGTGCTGGCGCCACGCCACGATGGACCTTGCCGAGGCCCGCGCCCGCGAGCTCGGGCTTGGTGGCGTCACGTTTCCGTGGCGGACGATTCGCGGACAGGAATGTTCGGGCTACTGGCCTGCCGGCACTGCCGCCTTCCATATCAACGCGGACGTGGCGGACGCCGTCCGGCGCTACCTGGCAGCCACCGGCGACGAGGACTTCGAGCAGGGTCCGGGGCTCGAGCTCGTGGTCGCCACCGCCCGGCTATGGCGCTCACTCGGCCACCACGACGTCCGGGGCGGCTTCCGGATCGATCGCGTCACCGGGCCGGACGAGTACACCGCACTGGTCGACAACAACGTCTACACGAACCTAATGGCGGCCCGAAACCTCAGGGTGGCCGCGGATCTGGCCGTCCGCCACCCGAAGCGCGCAGAGGAGCTGGGCGTCGACCAGGAGGAGATCGCCAGCTGGCGGGAAGCGGCCGGCGCGATGGTGATCCCGTTCGACGACGACCTGAAGGTGACGCCCCAGTGCGAGGGCTTCACCCGCTTTCGCAAATGGGACTTCCAGGCCACGCCGCCGGACGCGTATCCGCTGCTGCTGCACTTTCACAACTACCTCCTGTACAGCAGCCAGGTGGTCAAGCAGGCCGACCTCGTCTTCGCTCTCTATGCGTGCGGCGACCACTTCGACGCGGAGCAGAAGGCGCGCGACTTCGACTACTACGAGGCGATCACGGTCCGCGACTCCTCACTCTCGGCTGCGATTCAGGCGATCGTGGCCGCCGAGGTCGGGCATCTCGAGCTCGCCTACGACTACTTCACCGAGACCGCCTTCGTCGACCTGCGCGATCTAGCGTCCAACACGCGCGACGGCGTGCACCTGGCCGCGTTGGCCGGCGCCTGGCTCGTGGCCGTCGCCGGCTTCGGCGGAATGCGAGACCACGGGGAGACGCTGTCCTTCGCGCCGCGGCTGCCGTCGCGAATCAGCCGGCTCCGGTTCGGCGTGCTCTACCGCGGTCGACGGCTGCAAGCCGATGTACGGTCGGACTCCGCGCGCTACGAGCTGCTCGAGGGAGAAGCCCTCGAGATCGCTCACCATGGCGAGGGCCTCAGGGTCGCTCCCGGCCGCCCCCAGACTTGCCCCGTGCCCGCCGCCGCCCGCAGGGCCGAGCCCGAGCCGCCGCCCTGGCGATCACCCCAGTGGCGCGGCCGCGACGTATGACGGTGCCGGGGGCCCGCCGCTATGTTCGCGTGATCACTACGGGCGCCCCGGGCGCTGGGTGGCCAAGGAGCGCCGCGGCGCTCCCGCCGCGCAGGAAGAGCTCGAGGAAGCGCCGCTCGCCACCGCCCTGCAACGGCCACCCGGATGAGCCGGGCGCGAGCGCAAGCTCACCCTCGGCCACGGAGAAGCTGCCGTCAGAGACGATCGCCGTCGTAGCCGCGTGCCCCACCCGAACGAGCACGCGCTCCCCGTTGGCCGCCGGCGGCTCCTCGTGCGTCGTCTTGAGGTTGCCGTAGCCGTCGGTGTACGCGACGACGTCGTCCGGAACACCGGGCAGGAGCTCCGTCGGAACTGGCTCGCCCACCACCTCGCGGTCGCCGCCGACAAGCCGCCCGACCGCTGCGGGAAGGAAGTCGCGCGAGCGAAACTGTGACCCCGCCGCCGGCACGTCGAGGTAGAAGAGCGGCATCTCCTCCCGTACGAAGGCCAGCGAGTGTCCAGAGTTCGGCCCCACGACCACCGCGCCGTTGGGAGCCTCGCCGAGCGTGAAGCGCTCGCCCTCGTTGGCGCGGCGCGGGTCGGTCTCATCGCGGCGCGGCGCGACGTTGTGGAAGACGACCCTCTGCGGTGGCCCGCTATTCAGCGCCAACTGCGCTATCACGAACCCCGCGGCGAGCGTGTCGAAGGGCCCTACGGAGGTCGTGACCATCGTCGTGGCGGGAAGCGCCTGGACGAGACGCTGGGCCACCTCGGCGAAAGCCAGGTCTCCCGCCGCGCCATAGTCGGCCACAACATGCACCAGCATGAGAGAGAACCTACTCTCACGAAATCCTCTGCGCGATCGGTAGGGCACGCAGGGGGTGTGGCTTTTCGGTGCGCGAGGAGGCAACGAATCAGCCACACCCCGTGCGGGCGACGGTCAGCGGCGCCTCTCGCGCTCCGCGATGCGGCGAACGCGCCCTGCGGGTCCATGGGGTCGCCCATCTGCCGCCCCGGCCCGGAGCGGGCGTCAGGATGAGGCGCCGGCGAGCATCTGCGCGAACTTCCCGCTCAGTGCCCGCAGGGCCTCCACCGGATCGCCCTCGAGCCGCACGCGCTCGGCCGGTAGGCCGTGGTCGCGCAGCGTGAGGATGTCGCCGGTGGCCTGGGCGTTCCTGAGCGTCCTGAAGGAGTAGCCCGCCTCGGGGATGTCCAGGTCCTCCTCATCATCGTGCACCAGCTGCAGGAACAGCCCGGTACCCGGGCCCCCCTTGTGAAACTGCCCTGTGGAGTGCAGGTAACGGGGGCCATAGCCGAACGTGGTGGTGGCGTTCGTGGCGTCACGGATGGCGGCGCGCAGCTCGCAGACCGCCTCGTCGAAGGCCTCCGAGGGCTTCACGTAACCCATCAGCGCCACGTAGTGCGGTGGGCGCACCCTGCCGAGCAGCTCCCCGAGCGCCCCGTCGTCGGCGTCCTCGACCTGCCTCGGCTCGTCCGCCTCGAGCACGTCCTCGGTCTTGTCCTTGGCCTCCTGCACGTTTGGCTGGTCGAACGGGTTGATGCCGAGCACCCAGCCGGCCACGGCGGTTGCGAACTCCGCAAAGAAGAAGAGCCGGCCGAGGTCTGAGGGGCCGCGGGCGGACAGCTTGATCACGGCGTGATCGGCCCTTGCGAGGGCCTCGACCTTCGCGTCGAGGTCCTCGTCCGCAGACTCCGGGTCACGCAGGTAGACGAACACCCGGTCCTCCCCGTAGGCCTCAGGGGGCCCCACTGGCTCCTCCGCCACGGGCAGGATGCCGCGGCCGTCCTTGCCGGTGGACTCCGCCACGAGCTGCTCTGCCCACAGGCCGAGGCTCCAGATCGACTCTGAGACCACGAACGTGAGCTTGTCGCGACCCTGGAGCGCCAGCTCGCCGATCACGAGCCCCAGCCACAGGCCCGAGTTCGATGCCGTGGAGTCGAAGCTGTTGCAGTTCTGCTCCGCCTCCTGGGAGCTGTGGAGCAGCGCCTCGATGTTCACGCCCATGAGAGCGGCCGGGACGAGCCCGAAGAGGGAGAGCACTGAGTAGCGCCCGCCGATGTCGGGGTCGTTCTCGAACACCCGCCGGAAGCCGCGCTCCCGCGCCTGATCCACGAGGCCGCTCCCCGGGTCGGTCACGGCCACGAACTGGTTGCCGTTGCCGCCCGTGCGCGCGTAGAAGTACCTCATGTGCGAGAGCGTCTCGACGGTGCCGCCGGTCTTGGAGGACACGATGAAGAGCGTCCTCTCGAGGTCGATCATGCTCTCGAGCTCCAGCACCGCAGCGGGATCGGTCGAGTCGAGCACGCGGAGCGTGAGCGCGTCCGGGATCTGGCCGAAGCTGCGCCGTATCACCTCGGGACCGAGGCTCGAGCCGCCCATGCCGAGCAGCGCGGCGTGGGTGAAGCCGTCGGCCTTGACCTGCTCGACGAACTCGCCCAGGTGGCCCGCGTGCTCGAGCATCGGATCGGTGATCGTGAGCCAACCGAGGCGATCGCCTATCTCCGGCACGCCCGGGCCGCCCCACAGCGACTCATCCTTGCGCCAGACCCTCGCCGCCACCTGCTCCTCGAGCGCCCGCCTCACGCGATCGGCGATGGCCGGCTCGAGGGTGTCGGGAAGCGAGGACTCGATCGTCGGGGGGCGCCCCGTGATGGCCGCCTCCTTGCTCGACTCGACGCCCGCGATGAGCTTGTCGAAGGGCTTCACGAACGCCTCGATGCCGTCCCGCAGCAGCTTGTCGGTCACATCGGTCATGTCTATCCCCGCCTCGGCGAGCGCCTCGAGCTGCGGTGCCGGGTCGACGTCCGCCGTGGCTCCCTTGACCTCCAGCTTCTCGGCAGCCGCCAGCAGGGTGGGCATCGGCATCGTGTTCACGGTGTCGGGCGCCACGAGGTCGGCGACGTACTTGGTCTCGGGGTACCTGGGGTTCTTGACCCCTGTGGAGGCCCACAGCGGGCGCTGCACCGGCGCGCCGGCCGCGGCAAGCTCCTCGAACCGCTCACCCCGGAAGATGCGCTTGAAGCTCATGTACGCGGCGCGCGCGTTGGCCACCGCCGCTATCCCCTGAAGGTCCTCGCGACCCAGGTCCGCCAGCCGCTTGTCCACCTCCGAGTCCACGCGCGATACGAAGAAGCTGGCCACGGAGTGCACTGCAAGCTCCTCCCCCTTCTCCCTTCGCCGCTCCAGCCCGCGGACGTAGCGCTCGGCCACCGCCTCGTAGGACTCCACCTTGAAGAGGAGGGTCACGTTCACGTTGATGCCTTGCGCGATGGCCTCCTCGATGGCGGGCAGACCCTCGTCCGTGGCGGGGATCTTGATCATCGCGTTGGGCCGGTCGACCCGCTTCCAGAGGTCACGCGCCTGCTCGAGCGTCGCGTCGGTGTCGAACGCCACGCCCGGCTCGACCTCGAGCGACACGAAGCCGTCAGCGCCACCGGCCTCCTCCCAGACCGGGCGCATGACGTCGCAGGCCGTCTGCACGTCCTTGATGGCCAGGTTCAGATAGATCTCGACGGCGTCGAGGCCCTCGCCGGCGAGCTTGTTCATGTCGGCGTCGTAGTCCTCAGAGCCGAGAATGGCCTTCTCGAAGATGGCGGGGTTGGAGGTCACGCCGCGAAGCGAGTCCTCCTCGACCAGGCGCTGCAGCTCTCCCTGCTCGATCAGGCTGCGACGGATCTGGTCGAGCCAGACGCTCGTGCCGGCCGCCGTGAGCGCCCTCAGCCTCTGGTTCACACCTGACGTCACGCCCATGCCCTGTCTCCTTCGCGGTGTCCCATGTGGGTTCTCAAGTGTCGGCTTGCTGACCTGGTAGGCGAGGGCACCCCGGGACCCGGCGCCGCGCCGGCCTCAGCCGGACTTCGCGCCCAGCTTCCCGAGAACCTCACGGGCACACTCGGCCACGTGCCCGGGCGTGAACCCGAAGTGCTCGTAGAGCGCATCCTGGGGCCCCGAGGCACCAAAGCCGTTCATGCCGATGCTCGCCCCGTCCTCGGTCACCCAGCGCTCCCAGCCCATCGTGGCAGCGGCCTCGACCGACACCCGGGCGCGACAGGCGGCGGGCAGGACCTGCTCGCGGTAGTCATCGTCCTGTTCGATGAAGCGGTCGAAGCAGGGCATGCTCACCACGCGGGCGGCCACGCCCTCGCCCTCGAGCGCCTCGGCGGCGTCCAGGCAGATCGACACCTCCGAGCCGGTTCCCATCAGGATCACGTCGGGGTCCCCGTCGGTGTCGCGCAGCACGTAGGCGCCGCGCTCGATCGCGTCGTCGGGGATCGATTCGGGGTCGAGGATCGGCAGCCCCTGCCGGCTGAGCACGAGGGCACACGGCCCGTCGACCTGCTCGAGCGCGAACTTCCACCCGAGCGCCGTCTCGTTGGCGTCTGCCGGCCTCACCACGTTCACGTTCGGCGTTGCCCGCAGCGTCGCGAGCTGCTCCACCGGCTGATGGGTGGGGCCGTCCTCTCCGAGCCCGATCGAGTCGTGGGTGTAGACCTGGATCACCGGCAGGTGCATCAGCGCCGCCAGGCGCACCGCCGGCTTCATGTAGTCGAGGAAGTTGAAGAACGTGGAGCCGAACGCGCGGATCCCATGCAGGTTGAGGCCATTCACGATCGCGCCCATGGCGTGCTCCCTGACGCCGTAGTGCACGTTGCGCCCGGAGTAGTCGCCCTTCTTGATCGACCCCCCGTCATCGATCGGCGAGAGGGTGGAGCCCTCGAGGTCGGCCGAGCCACTCACGAGCGTCGGGACCTTGGATGCCGCCCACTGGATCACCGCGTTGGAGGCCTTGCGCGTGGCCAGCGGGTCATCCTCGGGGCTGAAGGTGGGTCGTCCCTCGTCCCAGCCCTCGGGTAGCCGCCCGTCGATGTAAAGAGACAGCTCCTCCCCCAGCTCGGCGTGCTCGGAGCGGTATGCCTCGAGCCGCCCGTTCCACTCCTCCTCTGCCTCCTGGCCGCGATCGACCAGCTCTCCGAAGCGCTCGGCCACCTCGTCCGGCACCAGGAAGTGCGCATCGGGATCCCAGCCGTACGCCTCCTTGGCCTGGCGAACCTCATCGTCCCCCAGTGGGGAACCGTGAGCGGAGGTGGTGTCCTGCTTGTTGGGGGCGCCGAAGCCGATGTGAGTGTGCAAGATGATCAGCGCGGGGCGCTCCGGCTCACCCTTCGCGGCCGCGATGGCCGCTTCGAGTCTGTCCAGCCCGATGTCCTCGCCCAGGTCCTGCACGTGCCAGCCGTAGGCCTCGTAGCGCTTCGTGACATCTTCGCTGAAGACCACGGAGGTCTCGCTGGCCAGCTGGATCTTGTTGTCGTCGTAGAACGCGATCAGCCGTCCGAGCCCGAGGTGGCCGGCGAGCGAGGAGGCCTCGGAAGTGACTCCCTCCTGGATGTCGCCGTCGCTCGCGATCGCGTAGGTGTAGTGGTCGATGATCTCGTGGCCATCGCGGTTGAAGCGGGCCGCGAGCATCCGCTCCGCCAGCGCGAAGCCCACGGCGTTGGAGAGCCCCTGACCGAGCGGCCCGGTCGTGACCTCCACGCCAGGCGTGCCCTCGGCCTCGTACTCGGGATGGCCGGCGGTCGGGGAAAGGAGCTGACGGAAGTTCTGCAGGTCATCCATGCTCAGGCCGTAGCCCGAGAGGTGCAAGACCGAGTAGAGGAGCATCGAGGCGTGCCCGGCGGACAGCACGAACCGGTCGCGGTCGAACCAGTCCCGGTTGGCCGGGTTGTGCTTCATCGTCTTCGCGTAGAGCTGGTAGGCCACGGGCGCGAGGGCCATGGGGGCTCCCGGGTGGCCGGAGCTGGCCTTCTCCACCGCATCCATGGAGAGCGTGCGGATGGTGTTGATGCAGAGCTCGTCGAGCGCCTGCGTGTCCGTCGTGGTCGTCGTCATCGATCTCCCTCGTTTGTCATCACGTCGCGCTCCCCGCTTCCGCCGGGCGGTCCTGAGGGACCGGCAACTATGAAGTATCCCGGGTTCCGGCCACCTCCTGCGCCGCGAGCAGCCCGGCGCCGATGACACCGGCGCCGGCCCCGCCGCGGGCGATGTCCAGCGAGGCGCGCTGCCACAGCGCGGGGAGCGCCCATCGGGCCGCCTCCGCGCGTGCCGTGTCGAGGAAGAGGTCCGCGGCCCGGGAGAGACCGCCTCCGATCACCACGTGCTCGGGCTCGAAGGTGTTCACCGCTCCCGCGATTCCCATGCCCAGGTGGCGCCCGTGCCACCTGAAGAGCTCGCGGGCCGCCGGGTCCTCGGCGTGCGCCAGAGCGGCGGCGTCGCGCCCCGATACGCGCCCCTTCTCGGCGAGCACGCGCCCCAGGGGGGACCCCGGATCCATGCGGGCGCGGCGGGCGGCTTCGCGCTCGAGCCCCCGCCCGCTACAGAACCACTCGAGCGAGCCCGGGCGAGGAAACCCCTCCCCCGGCTCCTCGTCCGCGACGTCGCCCGCGACCACCACGTGGCCCAGCTCGGCACCCAGACCGGTCGCCCCCCTGAAGATCCGCCCCTCGATGATCACGCCACCGCCCACCCCAGTGCCGAGCGTGAGCATCACCAGAAAGCGCGCCGGCGCCCCGGGCACCATCTGGGCCTCGGCCAGGCCGGCGCAGTTGGCGTCGTTGTCCACGAACACCGGCACCCGGAAGCGCGTGCCGAGCTCCTGGCGCAGCGGAAGTCCCGCCAGCGGGATGTTCACGCTCGAGAGCACGGTGCCGGTCCTGAACTCCACCTGCGAGGGAACGCCTATCCCGATCGCCTCGGGCCGGCCCGCAACCGAGGCCACCTCCTCGACCGCGGCCTCGACCCCGTCCAGCAGCGCGTCGGGCCCCGACAGGTCGGTGGGCCGCTCCACGGCGTGCCGCGCCGCGGCGCCCTCGACCGCTGCCACCGCGACCTTGGTGCCCCCCACGTCGATCCCGAACACCGAGGTCACGTTCCCATTCTGTCCATGGACGCGCCGCCGATGCAAGCACGGCCGATAGGGCTACTGTGAGGGGATGAGCGGTGCCAAGGGCGGGGTCGACCTCGGCGGGACGAAGATCCAGGCGGTCATCCTGGACGGCGCCAACGAGGTACTCGGCCAGGCCCGCCACCCCACGCCCACCACCGGTGGCCCGGAGGCCGTGGCCGCCGCCATCGTCGAGACCCTGCTCGAGGCGGCGGGCGCCGCGGGGCTCGAGGCATCGGAGCTGACGGCCGTGGGAGTAGGCTCGCCGGGCGCCGTCGACCCCCGCACCGGGGTCGTCGCGAGCGCCCGCAACCTGCCCGGGTGGGACTCCCCGTTTCCGCTCGGTCCGACGCTGCAGGCCGCACTCGACACCAAGGTGGCCCTCGGCAACGACGTGCAGGTGGGAATCGAGGGTGAGTTCGCGCTCGGCGCGGGGCAGGGCTTCTCCTCACTGCTCGGCGTCTTCTGGGGCACCGGCGTGGGTGGTGGGCTCGTGCTCGACCGGAGACCGTGGCTGGGGCGCGGCGCGGCCGGGGAGATCGGTCACATGGTCGTCCGCAAGGGGGGCGCCGTATGCCCATGCGGGCGGCGCGGCTGCATGGAGGCATACGCCGGCCGCGCGGCGATGGAGGCGCGAGCGCGCGCGCTCGTGAAGGAGGGGGAGCGCACGGAGCTCTTCGAGATCATGGAGGAGCGTGGCCGCACGCGCCTGCAGAGCGGCGTCTGGGCGCGCGCCCTGAAGCGGGAAGACCCGATGGCCGTGGCCCTGGTGGACCGCGCGGTCCGTGCGCTCGGCGCGGGCATCGCCTCGGCCGTCAACCTGCTTGACGTAGAGGCGGTGGTGATCGGCGGAGGGCTGGGCACGCGCCTCGGCGCGCCGTATGTGAAGCGGATCGAGGAAGCCATGGGGCCACATCTCTTCGTGTCCGAGCGCCCGCCCACCGTCGCGCTGGCCGCGCTGGGTGACCTGGGAGGAGCCATCGGCGCCGCGCTGCTCGCCGAGGCGACGTAATCTGCTAGAAGAGCAGGCAGTGGACCGCCGCCTGGCCAACCGCAACCTGCGCACGGCGCTGATCGCCGGTGCGATCGCCCTGGTGGTCTTTGCGCTGTCGTTCGCCGTGGGGATGATCTACTGATGGCGGAGGAGGCCAGCAGCGACGGCCAGGTCCCGCCGGCCGGGGAGGCGATCCACCTCCCCGATCCGTCCTATCTCCCGGTGATCGTGGCGGCCGGAACCACGCTGGCGCTGGTGGGGGTGGTGCTCAACCTGGTCCTCGCCGCGCTCGGGACCGTGATCGCCGTGGTCGCGATCGTGCGCTGGGTGCGCCAGACCCGCGCGGAGATGGCCGAGCTGCCACTCGACCACGGCCACTGACCCCCGAGGGCGCCCGCCCGCGGAGTCTTGGCGCATTCGGCATGCCTCTCCGGCCACGGAGAGCGATCCGATTCGGCAGGTGCTTCGTAGTTATCGTCGATGCTCTCAGAAGCGAAGCGTCCCGAGACCGCCCTGCGCCGCCGCACCCTCTTTCTCGAGGCCACTGCGATCATCGACGCGGAGTTCGACGACCGGCTGGCCCTCGACGACGTGGCCCACAGGGTGGCCACCTCTCGCAGGCAGCTGCAGCGAGCGTTTGCCGAAGCCGGCGAGACCAGTTTCCGCGCCTACCTGCAACGAGTGCGGATGAACCATGCCGCGCAGCTCCTGCGCGAGGGCACCGCGCCCGTCAACGTAGTGGCGGGCGCGGTGGGCTACCGCCAGGCCGCCCAGTTCGCAAAGGCGTTCCGGCGCCACCACGGTGCGCCGCCGTCGAGCTTCAGGGGAGGCGTCGCCGAAGTGCTCGCCGCCTGAGACGCGCAGCTATCGCGTCGCCCGTCGCCCGCGTGAAATAGACTCGCGCGCCGTGAGCACCACCCCGGAGAGCGATGCGCCGGCTGCTGCGTAAGCGCCCCGCGCTCGGCATGGCGCTGCTCAGCGGTACCGCCACAGCGGTGGGGATCGCCATATCGCTCGCGATCGATTGGTTTCCCGACGAGGCCTCGACCGCCTCGAGGGACATCGACAACCTCTGGGACGTGCTGCTGATCGCCTCGGTGCCGGTCTTCGTGCTCGTGATGTCAGTCGCGCTCTACTCGGTGTTCGCATGGAAGGTCAAGCCGGGCGACGCGAGCGACGGTGCCCCGATCCACGGGAACACCAAGCTCGAGGTGGCCTGGGTGACCGTGCCCTTCGTGATGGTCACGGCACTGGCGCTGTACGGGTGGGTGGTACTCGACGACATCGAGGCCAAGGAGAAGAACCCGCTCATCGTCAACGTGACCGCCCAGCAGTTCGCCTGGAGCTTCGAGTATCCCGCCCTCGGCAAGGTCAAGTCGAATCAGCTCGTGCTGCCCAAGGACCGCCGGGTGGAGCTCCGCGTCAAGACCAAGGACGTGATCCACTCGTTCTGGGTACCGGAGTTCCGGCTCAAGACGGACACGGTGCCTGGCCTCACGACGAAGGTCCGCGTGACGCCGAACCGTCTGGGCCGGTACGACGTGGTGTGCGCCGAGCTGTGCGGCATCGGACACGCGACGATGCGCCAGGCGGTACGGGTGCTCCCCCCCGGTGAGTGCAACGGGTGGGTCTCCGAGCGAACGCAGCGGGCCGGTGACGGCGGCATGGCAGCGGCCGGAGGCGATACGGCAGCCGCGGGAAAGAGCCTCTTCGCCGACACCGGCTGCACCGCCTGCCACACCCTGGCCGATGCCGGCTCCAAGGCCTCGGCCGGCCCATCGCTCGACGACCTGACCAAGGACGCCGCCAAATTCGGCAAGCGCGAGGGTCAGTCGGCCGAGGAGTACGTCAAGACGGCCATCGAGGAGCCCGACGCGTTCGTCGTGCCGGGGTTCTCGAAGGGCACGATGCCGGACAACTACAAGAAGGACCTCTCGGGTGAGGAGATCGCAACGCTCGTCAAGTACCTTGTGGATGTGAGCGGAAAGGAGACAAAGTGACGCTTGCCACCAAGCTCCGGGCGCCGGGTTGGTACCGCGCCGCGCTATCACAGCCGATCTCGTTTCTGGTCGCTCTGGGACTCGTAACGCTCGTTCGATCGCTGTACGGCTGGGACCCCGTGGTGGACTGGGAGGCCATCACCACGGTGGCGCTGATCACCATGCCGCTCGGGTTCATCGTCGGGATCGGGTGCTTCGACTACTGGTTCCGGTGGGCCGCAGGGGCGCCCACGATCCCCGAGGACCACTCGGGCCACGGGGCCACGAAGTGGCAGGACTACTTCAAGGTGAACACCGATCACAAGGTGATCGGCATCCAGTACATCGTCACCACGTTCATCTTCTTCGTCATCGGCGGGCTGACGGCGATGCTCATCCGCGCCGAGCTGGCCCAGCCAGGCACGCAGTTCGTGGACCCCAACACCTACAACGGGCTCTTCTCGGTGCACGCCTCGCTGATGATCTTCCTGTTCATCATCCCGGTCTTCGCCGGCATCGCGAACTTCGTGATCCCGCTCATGATCGGCGCCCCGGACATGGCGTTCCCGCGGCTGAACGCCCTGTCTTTCTGGATGCTCCCCACCGCCGGGGTGATGATGGTGGCCAGCTTCTTCGTGGAGGGCGGCGCCTTTGCCACCGGCTGGACCGCATACGCCCCGCTCTCCACCGAGATGCCCGTCGGCCAGCAGTTCTTCACGCTCGGGGTGCAGTTCGCGGGCGCCTCTTCGATAG
>DASZCV010000196.1:0-9093 GCA_035942755.1 Thermoleophilaceae bacterium | reverse complement strand
CCCGGACACCGACCAGCAGAAGGGGTCCTCGTTCGGCACGGCCCTCGCGCCGCTCGGCGACATCAACGACGACGGCTTCCTCGACCTCACGGTGAGTGCCGACCTGTGGGACGCCGACGAGGCGGCGGGTCGCAACCAGGGACGTGCGTACATCCTGCGAAGCAACAACTCGCCGCCGCCGGCAGGAGCGACACCGCCCGGTGGCACCGCGCCGAGGATCGATGCGGCTCCCTTCTCCGGCTGCCTCGCCGCCACCGCCAACGTGATCCGCGGCACCAGCGCCGCCAACACCATCACCGGCACCCCAGCGGGTGACCGGATCTTTGCCGGCACGGGCAACGACACCGTCGATGCCCTCGCCGGCAACGACTGCGTCGACCTGGGTACCGGTGCGGATCGTGGCCAGGGCGGACCGGGCGATGACCTCCTGACCGGTGGCCTCGGCGAGGATCGCATCGGGGGGAGCTCGGGCAACGACCGCATCCGCGGCAACCCCGACGCCGACCGTCTGGACGGCGGCTCGGGCAACGACAGCATCTTCGGCGACGGCGGCAATGACCTGCTGTTCGGCAGCTTCGGCGATGACCGGCTGCACGGCGTGGCGGGCAACGACAGGGTCTCGGGCAGCCGCGGTCGCGACAGGCTCAACGGGGGGTCTGGCCGGGACACGATCTCGGCCGGCAGCTCGAGCGACCGCGTCGCCGGGGACCAGGGCAACGACCTGATCAACGGCAACTCGGGCAGCGACTCGATCAGCGGCAACTCAGGAAACGACCGCCTGATCGGCAGCACCGGTGCCGACCGCCTCTCGGGGGGGTTGGGCAGGGACAGGATCTCGGCGCGTGACGGCAGGCGCGACCGCGTCTCCTGTGGCCCGGGCCGTGACTCGGTGAGCGCCGACCGAGTCGACCGGGTCTCGCGCGACTGCGAGCGGGTGCGCAGGGGGGGTTAGCCCCGCAGGCGGCGCCTGACCCTCCGGGTACGGTGTCGAGATGAGGCGTCGACCGGAACTCGGCGTGAGGCCTTCAGTGCCCCGATGACCTCGCAGACGATCGACGCGATCGTGATAGGCGCGGGTCACAACGGCCTGACCGCCGCGGCCTACCTCGCGCGCGCGGGGCTGGCGGTGACCGTGCTCGAGCGGCGCGACGTGGCCGGTGGCGCGTGCGTCACCGAGGAGCTCTGGCCCGGCGTGCGTGGCTCGGCCGGGGCCTACACACTCTCGCTCTTGCGCCCTGAGATCATGCGCGACCTGGAGCTGGCACGGCACGGCCTCGAGGTGAGCGTTCATGAGCCGTACCTCTTCGCCCCCCAGCCCGACGGTCGCAAGGTGGTCACCTGGTCCTCTCGGGCCCGGACGCGGAAGGGGCTCGAGGCCGACTGGTCACGTGAGGATGCGAGTGCCTACGCCGCCTTCGCCGAGCGGCGGGAACGCGCCGCGCAGCGTGCCCGCCCGCTGATGAGCGGGGCCCCGGAGCGTGAGCGCTGGCTCGATGCGGTGGGAGAGGACATCCTGGAGGGCTCGATCGCCCATGAGCTCAGGGAGATCCCCTCCGAGCCCGTGCGCGTTCCCTTCGCGATACAGGGCCTGATCGGCACGCTGGCGGGGCCCGAGGACCCCGGGACTGCCTTCGTCGCCTTCTACCACGACCTCGGCGAGGCGGCCGGCGTCCCGGGGGCGTGGGGGTTTGCCCGCGGCGGCATGGGCGCGGTGACGGCGGCGCTGCGGGGCTCCGCGGAGGCCGCGGGCGCCAGCGTGCGGCTGGGGGCGCCCGTGAAGGGCGTGATCGTCGAGGATGGACGCGCCGTGGGGGTGGTGCGGGAGGGCGGCCTCGAGCTGCGGGCGCGAGCGGTGCTCTCCAATGCGGACCCGCTGCGTACGGCGGCGCTTGCCGGTGTGGAGGGTCCGGTGGGCTGGCGCCAGAGCGGACCCGTGGTGAAGGTCATGGTGCTGCTCGACGGGCTTCCCGACTTTCCCTCCTGGCCGGGATCGGAGCCGTGGGAGGGCACGATCGACATCGGCTTCACGCTCGACGACCTAACGGCGGCGGCAGGCCACGCACGGGCCGGGCTCCCCGCGGCGGCGCCCTGGATAGAAGCGGCCTGCCAGACGGCCACCGACGACTCGCTCGCGCCGGCGGGCATGCACGTGCTGTCGATGTTCTGCCAGTGCTTCCCCGCCGACGTCGATGCCGAGGCCGCCGCCGACACGGCCATCGCGCGCCTCGCCGAGGTGTGCCCGGGTCTACCGGCGCGCGTGATCGACCGGCTGGCCCTCGGCCCGCGCCAGCTCGAGGAGCGCTTCGGCATCACCGGCGGGCACATCTTCCACGGCGAGATGCTTCCGGGCCAGCTCTTCGAGAAGCGGCCCGACCGCCGCCGGTTCGGTGGGATCGATGGCCTCTACCTGGCGGGGTCGGGCGCCCATCCGGGCGGGGCCGTGACGGGCGCTCCCGGACTGCGGGCCGCGCGGGCGGTGATCGAGGACCTGGCCTGAGATGGCGCGCTGCTTCGTCTGGTCTAACGGCGACTGAGTGCCCGGAGGCGGAGCGAGAACGCGGATCGGAGATGATGCCGATATGGAGCTCGGGCTCAACGGAAAAGCGTGCATCGTGACCGGCGCCAGCCGCGGGATCGGCCTGGCCACGGCGCGCCTGCTGGCCTCGGAGGGAGCGTCGGTGCTCGAGATATCGCGCTCCGGCGGCGGGTTCACCGCCGACGTGACCGACCCGGATGCGCCTGAGCTGATCATGGGCGAGTGCGAGCGCCGCTTCGGCTCGGTGGATGTGCTCGTGAACAACGCAGGCACCAGCCAGGCAAAGCCGCTCGAGGAGCTGACCGACGGCGACTGGCAGGCGCAGTGGGAGCTGCACGTGATGGGGCCGATGCGCCTGATGCGCGCCGCGGGAGAGCGGATGGGGGAGGGCGGCCGGATCGTGAACGTGTGCTCGTCCTCGGGCAAGCGGCCGTCGCTCACCAACGCCGCCTACTCGGTCACCAAGGCAGCGCAGCTGTCGCTGTCGCGCACGTTCGCCGACGCCTACGCCGGCCGGGGCCTGCTGGTGAACGCCGTGGCACCGGGGGCGGTCGAGACGCCGCTGTGGACGGAGGAGGGGGGGCTGGCCGACCAGGCCGCGCGCGCGAAGGGAATCTCGCGCGAGGAGGCGCTCGAGGCGGCCGCGGCCAAGATACCGCTGGGGCGTCTCGGGACCGAGGAGGAGATCGCCGCCGTGATCGTCTTCCTGTGCTCGCAACGGGCCTCGAACGTGACGGGCGCGGCGTGGTCGGCGGACGGAGGGGCGGTGCCGCTGTTCATCTGAGGTTGGGCGAGGCGCCCAGTCGCAGCGACGCTCAAGTCTGGCGCCGCCGATGTCGATACGGAGAGCTCAGGCAAGGAATGCCATTGGCCCCAGAGCAAAGGAATGCAATGAGACTTCGCAGCGTCCCCGTCCTCACGACCCTTGCCGTCGTCGCCGCGGGCGCCGTCGGTCCGGCAGCGGCTGTTGCGGCTACCGACACGACGTCGGTGGCCATCGCGGCTGGTTCGCTCGACTACACGACGCCGCTGACCGCCGGCAACTTCCCGGCCACCACGCTGACCGGCGCCCAGCAGACCAAGAGCGCTGACATCAGCCCCTACACGGTGACCGACTCGCGTGGCGGCTCTGCAGGTTGGAACCTGACGGTGGCCGCCTCGCAGTTCTCCTCAGGCACAGACACCCTGCCCGCCGGATCGCTGGGGATGGCGCTGGCGCCGGTGCCGACCACCACGCTCGGCAACCTCGGTGTAGCTCCGCTGCCGGTCGCTACCACTGCGATCGACAACGGCACGACGCAGAAGTTCGTCTCCGCCGCGGCGGTGCCACTCGGGGGCGCGGGCGCGTGGACGTTCAGTCCTCCCGCCGGAGCGCTCACGCTGACCGTGCCGCCGGCGGTCGCCCCGGGCACCTACACGAGCACGATCACCACCACGCTGGCGACCGGCCCGTAGGTCGCGACTTCCAACGCTTCCCAGGTCCGTTGGACCTGGGAAGCCGTCCCCCCTCGTGATGCGCTTCACCCGCCCATTCGTCGTGCTGGCCGTCCTCGGCGCGGTCGCTTGCTCGCCCTCCGCGGCCACGGCGGCCCCTGGCGCAGGTGGTCAGAGCCGGGCGGCCGCCCAGCCCGGGTTCTCGATCTCCGCTGTCGGGTTTCGCTCCTACTTCCGCTACGGGCTCGCGCCCGGCGGGCGCGCCCGGGGGACGGTTCGGCTGGTCAGCAGCTCCCCGCGGGCCGTGGATGTGCTGCTCCAGGCCGTCGACGTGGGCACGGCGGCCACCGGCGGGCTCGACTACGGCGCGTCGCAGTCCCGCGGCCTCGACCCCGAGCTGCAGCTCGAGCGCCGCAGCGTCAGGTTGAGCCCGGGAGCGAGCGTGAACGTCGGGTTCACCGCCGCGACGCCCCGGTCCGCGAGCCCCGGCGACCGCTTCGCGGGAATCGTCGCCCTGAACCGCGCACAGGTGCGAGCTGCTCGCCGCGGGTCGCGCCGGAAGGGCTTCTCGCTGCGCTTTCTGCCTCGCCTGGCGATCGCCGTGCAGGTGACCGTTCCCGGCCCGGCGAGCTATGAGCTGCAAGTGGGCAACGCTGGAATCGACGTCACGCCGTCGTCCACCGACCTGACCCTCCTCCTTCGCAATTCGGGCAACAAGCTGATCAGGCACACGGGAGGCCGGCTCGCCATCAGCAAGGACGGCCGCGTCCTCGTGCGCCACCGCGTGGACATCGACGCCTTCGTGCCGGCCACGACGGTGCGCTACCGGGTGCCCCTCGTGGGAAGCCCGGCCGAGGGCACCTATCGCGTGAAGGGCGTTCTCCGTCCCGAGCGGGGCGCGCCGGTCGTGGTAGACGAGACGGTGTCCTTCGGGGACACCGCGGCAAGGGAGTTCAAGCGCGAAACGGGCAAGGAGGCCACCAAGTCGGGCCCCTCGATCCTGCTGATAGCCGCGCTCGTGGCCGCGCTGGCGCTGATCATCGCCCTGGCCGGCGCGCTCCTGCGAGCACGACGGCGGCTGTCAGCGGCCGGCAGTCGCGACTCCTGACGCAACGGCGTTCCTGAGAGTGGCCGGCCCCTTCACCTGCCTGAGGGAGGCACGTCTGCCGCGCCGCCGGGGCGGCCGTACGTGCGCCGCCGACTCTGCCGCCGTCGCGGCGCCTATGGTCCCTGGCGGCCGTGACCAGCGCCCCCTACACCATCCGCCGCTCGCGCCGAGCTCGGCGCGCGCGGATACACGTATCGGCCGAAGGGGTCGAGGTGGTCGTCCCCGACGGGCTCCCGCTAGACGCTATCGAGCCCTTCGTGGAGGAAAAACGCCGCTGGATCGAGCGCACCCTGCGACGGATCCACGAGGCGGAGGCCGAGCAGCCGCCGCCCCGGGTCGCGCACGGAGGCGAGGTGCCCTACCTCGGCGACCGGCTCACGCTCGAGGTTCGCGTCGAACCAGGACGCACGCGCGCACATGTGGCTCGCGAAGGCGGCCGGCTCAGGGTCGCGGTCGGCCCAGCCGGAGTCCAGGCGCTTCGCGACGCGCTCGAGCGCTGGTATCGCCGCCGCGCGCGCGAGGAGGTGGCGCCGCGCCTCGACGCCGCGGTGGCGCGGGCGGGCAGCTCCTACTCGGGCCTTAAGATCCGCGGGCAGCGCACGCGCTGGGCGAGCTGCTCCTCGACCGGGGCGATGAGCTTCAACTGGCGGCTGCTGCTGGCACCGGCGGAGATCCTCGACTACGTCGTCGAGCACGAGGTGGCCCACCTCGAGGTACAGGACCACTCGCGTCGCTTCTGGAGCCTGCTGGGCACCCGCTGCCCGGACTATCGGCAGTACGAGGCCTGGCTGCGGCGGCATGGGCAGAGCCTGCGCCTGTAGGGGGAGATTGCCGGGGGGTCCCGCCCCCGGACCCCCGGCGGCTCTTGCCCGACGTCCGCCGCGACCGTTTCGACGATTTGCGAGCCCCGTCATTCCCAGCGGAAGTAACGCACTGCGAACGCGAGCCCCAGCGCTCCCCACCCCGCCACCACGGCCAGCGCCCCGGCGTTGTCCACGATCCCCTGACCGGTCACGATCGCTCCGCTGAACCCGTCGATCACGTGCTTCAGCGGAAGCACCTCCGCCATCGCGTCGAGCACCGGCGGAAGCGAGTCGCTCGAGTAGAAGACACCGGAGATGAAGATCGCGGGGAGAAAGACGGCGTTCACGTATGCCGCCGTGGAGTCGAAGTTCGGGATGGCATGCGAGAACGCGATGCCGAGCGCGCCGAAGGCCACCACCCCCACGGCGGTGAACAGAAGCAGCGCGGCCCAGTCCCGCGGCCAGTTCACGTCGTAGAGCAGGTTGCCGAGCACCACCACGAGCAGCACCTGCACGAACGCGTTGGCCACCGCGTTGCCGAGGAAGCCGGCGAAGTAGGAAGGGAGCGGCACGGGCGTCCCGCGCACCCGCTTGAGGATTCCCTGCTCGCGCAGGAACGTGAGGTTGTAGGCCAGCGCGTTGAAGGTGGTGGCCATCACGCTCATCCCGGCGATGCCGGGGATGAGCGTCTCGAGCTCCTGCTGGTCGCTGCCGAAGGCAGAGGCCACCAGCAGCAGCAGCGCCAGCGGCAGGACGAACGAGAAGAAGGCAGCGCTCGGATTGCGCCAGAAGAGCTTGCGCTCCAGGCGAAACTGCTGCCAGGCGAGGCCCAGCGGCGTCATCGCCGTCGGGGCTCCCGCTCGTCGTCACGTCTCGCGCTCTCGGTCAGCTCCAGATACACGTCCTCGAGCGTCGGCCGCGCCACCTCGAGTCCCTCGAGCGGCTCACCGCGGGCGATCGCGTCGCCCGTCAGGCGGTGCAGGAGATCGGTGGGGTCGTCGGTCTGATGCTCGACGCGCCGACCGCCCGCGAGGTAGGAGACCCGGTATCCCGCGCTGCTCGGCCCGAGGTCTGAAGGCGGACCCTCGGCCACCATGGCCCCGTCCTTCACGATCGCCACCCGGTCGGCGAGCGCCTGGGCCTCGTCCAGATAGTGGGTGGTCAGCAGCACGGTCTTGCCGAGGTCTTTCAAGGTGTCGATCACTCCCCAGGCCGCGCGACGAGCGGCGGGATCGAAGCCGGTGGTGGGCTCGTCGAGGAACACGAGCTCCGGATCGCCCACGAGCGCCAGCGCCAGGTCCAGCCGGCGGCGCTGGCCGCCGGACAGCTTGTTCGAGCGCGCATCGGCCTTCTCCCCGAGTCCCACCAGGTCGATCGTCTCGCGGGGATCCCGAGGATGTGGATAGGCCTTGGCCATGTGCTCCACCGCCTCGAGCACCGTCAACCGCGGGTAGAAGCCGCAGCTCTGGAGCACGATTCCGACCCGCTGCTGGAGCTCGCGATGTCGCACCTGGGGGTCGTGTCCGAGCACGCGGACCTCGCCTGCAGAGCGTTCACGATAGCCCTCGAGGATCTCCACGGTGGTCGTCTTTCCGGCCCCGTTGGGGCCGAGGAGGCCGAACACCTCCCCCCGCTCCACCCCGAACGAGAGGCCCCTGACGGCCTCGACTCCGTCGTAGCTCTTCCGGAGGCCGTCCACCTCGATTGCGATCTCGCCCACGTCGAAGGACTATGGCAAGATCGCCCCGAGCGCTGGACGGAGGTGCGTCGCCTGCCGCGCCGCAGCGCCACCCGGCGAAGCGCCCGGAGGGGCGCTACCCCAGCTCGGCGGACAGGGCCCGCACGCGGTCTGCGATGTCGTCGCGCACGCGCCGCACCTCGACCGGCGGGAGCCCGGCAGGATCCTCGAGATCCCAGTCCACGTACCGCTTGCCGGGGATGTAGGGGCAGGCATCGCCACAACCCATCGTCACCACCACGTCCGCGGCACCCGCCATCTCCTCGGTCAGTCGTTGCGGCTCTCGCTCGGAGAGGTCGAAGCCGAGCTCCAGCATCGCCTCGACCACCTCCGGGTGCACCCGGTCAGCCGGAGTCGTGCCGGCGGACTCGGCCTCGTGCCGGCCCGCAGCGACTCGTTCGAAGAGAGCCGCGCTCATCTGAGAGCGCCCGGCGTTCTGGCGGCAGACGAACAGCACGCGTGCCATCAGGTCCTCGCTGCCGGTGCGTGCCATTCGTCTGCCATGTAGCCGGCGAGGCTACCGGATTACATTGACAGCCGTCAGTTCAATAGATATACATAGATCCATGCCCGTCGATCTGGAGCTCGCCCCCAAGCAGAAGCACGCGCCGGGGACCCGCTGCTGCGAGCCGGTCGTCTATCCCGACATCGAGCGGCAGGAAGCCGGGCGGATGGCGGCCATCGCCAAGGCGCTGGCCGATCCGGTGCGGCTCCAGCTCGTGGATGTGCTGCGAAAGCACGCGGGCAAGGTGTGCGTCTGCGAGCTGATTCCCCTGTTTGACCTCTCACAGCCGACGGTCTCCCACCACCTCAAGATGCTCCGCAACGCCGGCATCGTGGATTCAGAGCGGCGGGGGCTGTGGGCCTACTACTACGTCAAAGCGAACGCCTTGAAGGAGCTGAGCACATGGCTGAACCCGCCGGAGGAGCGCTACCCGACCGCCGATCGGGCCAGCCCCGCATCGACACGGTCGCGGGAGGAGGGCACCTGATGGAGGAGCACGAGCTGCGCGAGGAGGTGCGCCGGCGATACGCGGAGGCGGCCAGGTCCTCGAGCGGATGCGGGGGCGGGAGCGGGTGCGGCGGGGAGATCTCGCCCGCAGGCTCCGAGACCTCCTTTGGCGCGAGCCTCTACGGGGAGCGCGAGCGCAACGAGGCCCCGCTCGAGGCCTCGCTCGGATGTGGCAACCCGACTGCGGTGGCCGAGCTGCACGAGGGGGAGGTCGTGCTGGACCTCGGCTCGGGCGCCGGCGGGGACGTGCTTCTCTCAGCCCGCCGAGTAGGACCCTCGGGCAAGGCCTACGGGCTCGACATGACCGACGAGATGCTCGCGCTCGCGCACCGCAACGCCGTCCGCGCGGGCGTAGGCAACCTCGAGTTCCTGAAGGCGGAGATCGAGGACATCCCACTCGACGACGGCAGCGTCGACGTGGTCATCTCGAATTGCGAGATCAACCTCTCCGGAGACAAGAAC
>DASZCV010000195.1:0-1588 GCA_035942755.1 Thermoleophilaceae bacterium | reverse complement strand
GGACGACACCATCGACATCATCGGGATGGACGTCATCTGGACCGGCGAGTTCGCCAACGCGGGGTGGATCCGCCCGGTCCCCCGGCCCATCGCTCAGGCCACCACCGAGGGGGTCTTCGACAGCGTCCTCGAGACGGCCCGCTTCGAGGATCGCCTCTTCGGGGTGCCGATCTGGTCCAACACGCAGCTGCTGTGGTACCGCGAGGACCGCGTCCGGCGCGCGCCGCAGACCTGGACCGAGATGATCGACCGCGCCGAGCAGATCGGTCCCCAGGGCACCATCCAGGTACAGGCCGATCGTTACGAGGGTCTGACGGTGTGGGCCAACGCGATGATCGAGTCGGCCGGCACCTCGATCGTCACCGGTCCGCAGGACCAGCAGATCGCTCTCGAGCAGCCCCCGACCGAGCGCGCCCTGGCCCTCATGGGCCGCCTCTCTCGCTCCCCGGCCGCGGCGTCGGACTTCAGCACCTCCACCGAGGACACGGCCCGGCTGGGCTTCGAGTCGGGTGACTCGACCTTCATGATCAACTACCCGTTCGTCTTCCCCTCGGCCGAGGAGAACGCCCCCGAGGTCGCCGAGAACATCGCCGCCGCGAAGTTCCCCCGGGTCGACCCGTCGATCCCCAGCGCCCCGCCGCTGGGGGGCATCAACCTCGGGGTCTCGTCGTACTCGCAGAACCCCGAGCTGGCCTTCGAGGCCATCCAGTGCCTCGTGCAGCCGGCCAACCAGCTCGATGTCGCCGAGCAGGGCGGCCTGCCCCCGGTGCTCAGCCGCCTCTACGACCGCCCGGAGATCGAGGAGGTCTACCCCGGCTTCGCCGACCTGATCCGCGAGTCGATCCAGGACGCGGCACCGCGGCCGGGCTCCCCCGCCTACCAGGACCTCTCGCTGGCCGTCCAGCGCGCGCTGCACCCGACCACGCAGATCAACCCGCGCGATCCCACCCCGACCTACCAGCGCCTGCGCGAGCGGGTGGAGCAGGCCATCGAGCGCCGGGGGCTGCTGTGAGCACGATCGCCCAGCGCGGAGTCAGGACCGAGGAGACCAGCGAGCGCACCCGCTCCGAGCGCCGCCTGGGACTCATGCTCTGCGCGCCCGCGGTGATCGCCATGCTGCTGGTGACCGCGTATCCGATCGCCTACGCGGTCGTGCTGTCCCTGCAGGAGCTCGACCTGCGCTTTCCCGACCAGGGGGGCTTTGCGGGCCTGGACAACTACGTCACGGTCTTCACCTCGTCGCTGTGGTGGCAGACCGTGTTCAACACCGCCTTCATCACCGTGGTGTCGGTGGCCATCGAGCTGGTGCTGGGCATGGCGCTGGCGCTGGTCATGCACCGCGCGCTGTTCGCGCGCGGGCTGGTGCGCACGTCCGTCCTCATCCCCTACGGCATCGTGACCGTGGTCGCGGCCTTCGCGTGGTTCTTCGCCTTCGACCCGGCCAGCGGCTTCGTCAACGGACTGCCCTTCATCGCCGACGACTTCGCGTGGTTCGGCGACCGCTTCAGCTCGTTCGCGGTCATCATCGCCGCCGAGGTGTGGAAGACCACGCCGTTCATGGCCTTGCTGCTGCTGGCCGGGCTGACCA
>DASZCV010000194.1:0-4217 GCA_035942755.1 Thermoleophilaceae bacterium | reverse complement strand
CTTCTCGAGGTCGCGGTACCCGGCGTGTCAGGGCCGTCGATCTAGGCGATGGCGGCGACTCCAGCCATGATGTAGACACATCAAGGTGGGTCGAGCGCGCATCGACGCGGGGATCGCCGAGGATGGATCACTCCCGGCTCCGGCGCGACCGCTGATCGCCAAGCCGCAAGCCTGGGTCCCTCGCGGCGCTGGGAGGCGAAAAGGCGGGTCCTCGATGTGCTGGCCGAGGATCGCGGCGATTGAGCCTTTACGTCGACTCGAGCGCCATGCTGAAGCGCTACGTCGACGAGCCGGGGCGTCGGCGCTTGAGGTCGGCCACTCGAGCGCGGCGCCGAACCGCCTGGGCTCGGCACGTGACCAGCCGCGGTTGACCAGCCGCGGCCCATCACCGCATCCTGAGCTCGGCCCACATCGCCGAGTGGTCGGACAGGCGGGCGTGGCGAACCGCGTGCAGGTACTCGCATGCCACTGGCTCGAAGTGCTCGGAGCCGATCATGTGGTCGAGCCGGTAGCCGCCCTTCCCGTGCGGGTACGACCAGCTGATCTCGCGTCGCTCATAGCCATGGAGCTCTCGAAAGAGGTCTCGCATTCCGTGTGGCTCGAGGCCCCGCAGCAGCGACAGCTCGGCGCGCTCCCACGGCTCGCCGCGATCGCTGCGCAGGTGGCCCCTCGAGGTGCGGGCGAAGCTCCAGGTGGTGCCGTCGGCGAGCTCGCGCCGCGGCGTGTTGAGGTCTCCGGTCACGAGCTGTGGCAGCTCGAGCCGTCGAGCGAGGTGGGCGTGCAGCGCCCTGTGGGTGCGCAGCTTGACGCGGTCGGGCTTCTGCGAGATCGGGGAATGGAGGTTGTGCAGCTCGAACGGCCGCTCAGCGCCCACGCGCACGGAGAGCAGCCGCTCCGGCCACGGCGGATGCGCCGAGGCGACCACCCGCAGCGGCACCCCCGCGGCTACGAGCACCCCTAGTCGGCGGCCCTCCGGCGGCGGGTTGCCCGGGATCCATTCGTCCATCGAAGTGCGGACGTGACCGAGACCGTGGGCGCTCAGCGCCTCTCGCCACGGCCGCACGGTGGTGGGACTGACCTCCTGCAGGCACACCACGTCCCACGTGGCCACCCCAAGCGCCTCCGCCTGCTCCGGCTGGCGCGCGACGCGCCCGGCCACGTTCCATGACAGAAGACGAATCGCCGGCTACCCGCCGGCCGGCGCGTCGGGCACCCGCCCCGGTCCTTTGTCCGCCACCGGGGCCCTGATGTTGTGCCCGTTGCGCTTGGGATCGATCAACTGCGCAGCCCCGGTTAGGGAGTCAGGGGGTCTGCGCTTCGCTGTAGGAGAGGACATAACGGAGAAGCCCGTTGACATACCAGGGGGCGAGTGCCACGCCATCTCCGTCCACCGCTCGGTACTGGATGTACGCGCGTCCGTCACGTGTCTTGACTGCCGCGATGGCGAGCACCCCGGTTAGCTCAGCGTCGGGACCGTACTTGCGATCCATGTCTTCTCCAAGGGCCTCCGCCAGTTGCTGGAGACGCTCTTGCTCAAACGCCATGTTCGGTCCTTTCGGTGGAGGGTTCGACGGAAGCTACCTTCTTCTCCATCTGGAGAATTGAGTCCGAGCTCGATGGCGACGCCGGGGCACCGTATGACCGACGCGCCGCCGTCTATGACCGTCTCGTGCGGTCGCGCCTGTACAACCGGATGGCCTGGAGCGCCGCGCCGGCTGACTACGCCCGGTTCGCCGCCGCCGCGTTCGCCTCGAGCGATGGGCCGCTGCTGGAGGCCGCAGCCGGTTCGGCCGCGGCAACCGCGGGGCTCCACGCGACCTCGCAACGTCCGACGGTTCTCGTCGACCTCTCGCGACCGATGCTCGAACGTGCGGCGCGGCACATCGCCGCCGCTCGCGACGATGGCGACTCGTCCGACCTTGCCGCACGCATCCGGCTCGTCCAGGCCGACCTCTCAGAGCTGCCCTTCTCCCCTCACGCGTTCACCACCGTTCTGGGACTCGGCCTCCTCCACCTCTTCGAGGATGTCCCCCTCCTGGTCGGCGCGTTGCGCAAGCAGCTTGCGCCCGAGGGCCAGCTCTACCTCGCCGGGCTCGTCGCCGAGACGCGCCGGGCCCGGTGGTTCCTCAGAGCCCTGCACCGCGCCGGCGAGGTGGCCGCGCCGAAGACCGGCGAAGAGCTCTATGTCGAGCTGGGCCGTCCGGCCGACTTCGCAACGACTGGCTGCATGGCCTACGCCACACTCCCCGCCGCCTGACTCCCGGCGCCACGAACGCTTGTGTGCCGGCTCGCCTGTGGGGTATCACTCCGTGCGAGCAAGGAAGATCGAGCGATGCCGAAGCTGCGGGAATACGAGAAGAAGCGCGACTTCGCCAAGACGCCCGAGCCGGCGGGCGGCGATGGCCCCCAGCCGGGCGGGGCGCGCTTCGTAGTGCAGGAGCACAGCGCCACACGGCTTCACTGGGACCTGCGGCTCGAGCACGAGGGAGCCCTGGCCTCCTGGGCGATTCCCAACGGCATCCCCCAGGATCCCGACGAGAACCGCAAGGCGGTCCACACCGAGGACCACCCGCTCGAGTACCTCGACTTCCACGGCGAGATCCCCGAGGGCCAGTACGGCGCGGGCACCATGACGATCTGGGACCGAGGCACCTACGAGTGCCATAAGTGGGAGCCCCGCAAGGTGGTGGTCACCTTCCACGGCGAGCGCGTGAAGGGCCGCTATGCGCTGTTCCAGGCCGGGAGCGGCAAGGACTGGATGATCCACCGGATGGATCCGGCGGAGGCCGGGCGGGAGCCGATGCCCGAGCAGCTCGTTCCGATGCTGGCGCGGCTGGGAAGGCTTCCCTCCGACGAGGCGTATTGGGCCTACGAGATCAAATGGGACGGGGTGCGGGCGCTGGCCTACTGCCAGCCGGGACGGCTTCGCCTCGAGAGCCGCAACCTCAACGACATCACGGCCCAGTACCCGGAGCTGCGCGGCCTCGTGCGAGCGCTCGGCGCGCACGACGCGGTGCTCGACGGGGAGATCGTGGCCTTCGACGAGGAGGGGCGCCCGAGCTTCGGGCGCCTGCAGCAGCGGATGCACCAGGGCTCGGAGTCGGTGATCCGCCGACGGATGAGCACCCATCCCGTGACCTACGTGATCTTCGACCTCCTGCATCTCGATGGGCGCTCTCTCATGGAGGAGCCCTACACCGAGCGTCGCCGGCTGCTCGAGGGGCTGGGGCTGCACGGGCGCCACTGGCAGACACCGGCCTACGCGGTGGGTAACGGCGAGGATCTGCTGGCCGCTAGTGCCGAGAAGGGGATCGAGGGCCTGGTGGCCAAGCGGCTGGACAGCCGCTACGAGCCGGGCAGGCGCGGCGGTACCTGGATGAAGGTGAAGAACACCAACCGCCAGGAGCTGGTCATCGGCGGCTGGCTGCCCGGCGAGGGAAGGCGAAGGGAGCAGCTCGGCGCGCTGCTCGTGGGGTTCAACGACCCGGAGGCGGGCGGGGGTCGATCGCTGCGCTACGCCGGGCGGGTGGGCAGCGGCTTCAGCGAGCAGGCCCTGACGGGACTAATGGCCCGGCTGCGACCGCTGGAGCAGGAGAGCTCGCCGTTCACCGGGCGCCAGCCCCCGAAAGCGGCCGTCTTCGTGCGGCCCGAGCTGGTGGCCGAGGTGGAGTTCGGCGAGTGGACCTCACAGCGGATGCTGCGCCACCCCACGTTCAAGGGGCTGCGCGACGACAAGCGGGCGGACGAGGTGGTCCTCGAGGAGCCCGATGCACGGGGCGCTGAGGCGACCCCTTCGATCCACGCGGAGTCCCGGGATGGCGGCGGCGCGGACGCTGAGGAGGCCCCTCCGCTGTCCGCCACGGCACGCGCGCTAGCGGGGGGAAAGGCAGAGGTGGAGCTCGAGGGCCGCACACTGCGGCTCTCGAACCTCGACAAGGTGCTCTACCCGAAGACGGGCTTCACCAAGGGCCGGCTGATCGACTACTACGCCCGCGTTGCCCCCGTGCTGCTGCCCCACCTGCACGACCGGCCGTTGACGCTCAAGCGCTATCCCGACGGCGTCGAGGGCCAGCACTTCTACGAGAAGCGCTGCCCTGCGCATCGGCCGGACTGGGTGACCACGGCGCCGATCTGGAGCGACCGCCACAAGCGCGAGATCGACTACTGCGTGGTGAACGAGCTGCCGACGCTCGTGTGGGCGGCGAACCTGGCGGACA
>DASZCV010000193.1:0-3265 GCA_035942755.1 Thermoleophilaceae bacterium | reverse complement strand
GGTCGAGATCCGCTATCCCCGCGATCGGCTCGTCCCGGTCCTCGAACCTGGCGATGGCGTCCGCGGCGGACGGCGACTTGCCGGTGGGGTCGCACGCCTGTGCGGCGTGGTGCACCGCTTCGGCCAGGGAGAGCGGCTCGGGCTCGGTTGACATCCGGCTCCTGCTACCCGCGCTGCCTGTCGCTCAAACGATCACCGAGAGCAGGCTTGAAAGAGCGGTGTGCGGGTACACCGGGCACCGTGAATCCAGCGGCCATCGAATCGGGGCGGGTCAGGCGTCTCAGCGAGCGGCGGGCGGACCGGCGGGTGGTGCTGAGCCTGTATCTGGACCTCGACCCGTCGGAGTTCGCCACCCCTCCAGCTCGGAGCTCCGCGGTACGGTCCCTGATCGACGAGGCGGGCAAGCAGATCGAGGGCGCGGATCTCGGCAAGGACGAGGTGAAGGCGCTCAGGTCCTCCCTCGAGCGGGCAAAGAGCTTCCTCGAGGCGGACCTTCCCACGGAAGGGGTGCATTCGGTGGCGGTCTTCGCCGCCGAGCCGCTCGACCTGTTCGAGACCCTCGCTCTGGCCCAGTCGCTGCCCACACGCATCGCCATCGGCCGAGCCCCGCTCGTGGGCCCGCTCGTGGTGGCGGGGAGCGCGGAGAGCTATGGCGTCGTGCTCGTGAACCGCGAGATGGGGCGGTTGCTGCGGGGAGACGGCTCGGTCCTCCGCGAGGTGGCCGATGTGCGCACTGACGTGCATGGCCAGCACCAGCAGGGCGGCTGGTCCCAGCCGCGTTACCAGCGGACCATCGAGAATGAGGTCCAAGACCACCTGCGCGAGGTGGCAGGCATGGTCTCGCGCGAATTTGACCGCCAGCCGTTTCAGCGGCTCGTCATAGGCGGCCCTGAGGAGGTCCTGGCCGGCCTTCGCTCGGAGCTTCGCACCGACCTCGCGGAGCGGCTGGCCGGCTACCTGGACGTGGACGTGAGCGACGCTTCCCCGGACGACGTACTCGCAGCGATGCGGCCCGCGCTCGAGGCCCAGCAGCACCGCCGCGAGGAGGAGGTCCTTGAGCGGCTAGGCGCCCCGTTGACCGCGAGCGGCACGGCAGCGGTCCTGAAGGCGCTCAACGAGCGGCGAGTCGAGACGCTGCTGATCGACGAGGCCCGGAGGGAGCCCGCGGCGGTCTGCACCACATGCGGCTCGCTCGCGCCGGCCGGCATCGCGACGTGTCCCGCTGACGGCTCGCCACTCGAGCAGGTAGAAGATCTGAAGGAGCCGGCCCTCGAGCTGGCCCTTCGGCAGGAAGCGCGGGTCATGCCCGTTCGCGTGCGGCCCGACGAGCTTCGGGCCGCAGGCGGGATCGCTGCTCTTCTGCGCTTCTGAGCTGTTTGCCGCCGGGGACCGCGGGTAGGCGGCCCACACGGATCCCGGCACAGGAGGTTTCCCGTGGACGAGAGGCAACTCGATCGCATGCGCGAGGTGGTGGAGCAGAAGAAGAAGAGGTCGAAGGCCGCGTCGGAGGCGGCTGGGGAGAGCCAGCCGGCGTCGGGCTCCGAGGTCTCGGGCGATCAGCCGGATCTCGAGTCCTCCGCAAGGCCCCAGGACACCAGCAGCGTCCGCGCCAAGAACGCGGGCAAGGGCAAGAAGACAGCCGACAAGTGGAACCAGTAGGGGCCCGCGTCCACCTGTGGTGACATGGTGTGAGCGGGCTCCGACGCGCCCGCTTGTGCGGCCGCAAGGCCCGATCTAGTTGTACCCTCGTCCGATGCCAACCTCACTTGTGACCGGAGGCGCCGGATTTCTCGGCTCCCATCTCTGCGACTTCCTGCTGGGGCGCGGGCACCGCGTGATCTGCGTCGACAACCTGGAGACGGGCTCGCTACGCAACATCCAGCACATCCGGTCGGGCGAGTTCGACTTCCGGATGCTCGACATCACCTCGCACTACGAGGTCGCGGAGGCCGTCGACCTCATCTTTCACATGGCTTCACCCGCCAGTCCTATCGACTACGCCAGGCTGCCGCTGCACACGCTGAAGGTCGGCGCCTACGGTACCCATAACACGCTTGGCCTGGCCAAGGCCAAGCGTGCGCGGTTCCTGCTGGCCTCGACCTCGGAGGTCTACGGCGACCCCCTCGTGCATCCTCAGCCGGAGACCTACTGGGGGAACGTCAACCCGATCGGCCCGCGTGGGGTCTACGACGAGGCCAAGCGATACGCGGAGGCGCTCACGATGGCCTACCTGCGCCAGCAGGGTGTTGACACGTGCATCGCCAGGATCTTCAACACCTTCGGCCCGCGCCTCCGCGCAAATGACGGGCGCGCCATCCCCGCCTTTCTCGGCCAGGCGCTGACCGACCGCCCACTCACGGTGTTCGGCGATGGGTCGCAGACCCGCAGCTTCTGCTACGTAGATGACCTGATCCGCGGCCTCGTGGCGCTCGCGGAGTCGGACGTGCACGAGCCGGTGAACATCGGAAACCCCGCTGAGATGTCGCTGCTCGAGATGGCGCAGCTGGTGGTGGAGCTCACCGACAGCCGCTCAGAGATCGTCTTCGAGGCGCTACCGGTGGACGACCCGCAGGTTCGCCAACCCGACATCTCCCGCGCGAAGGACCTGCTGGGCTGGGAGCCTGAGATCGACGTTCGCGAGGGCCTGCGCAGGACGATCGCCGACTACACCGAGAGGCTCGGAGGGCCGGTCATCCCATGAGCTCATCCGAGGCCAAGAACCTCGAGGCGATCAGCCGCGCTATCGACCAGCACAACCGGTCCTGCGATTATCCGGCCGTGGCCGTGGCGATGAACCCGTACGAGATCGAGCGGCTCGGGTGGGACACCATAAGAGGGCTTCCCATCCGGCCCGACCCGGGTCTCGCTACCGGGCGCTTCAACGTGGTCTGTGGTGGCGACGAGAGCGATCAGGGTCTCGAGGAGGCGGAGGCGGTCGAGGCCGTGTCCGAGCAGACGGTTCCGGTGGGCGCACCGACCGGCAGCTGACCCCGCCGCATCATTCCCGGCCGCGAGCACAGCGTCCCGGCGCCGATGCCCGGGCGGGACTCCACTGCTAGATTCGAGGCGTCCTGGTGGGCGTAGCTCAGCTGGTAGAGCTCCTGGTTGTGGTCCAGGCGGTGGCGGGTTCGAGTCCCGTCGCTCACCCCTCAAAAGTCCCTGCAAACCGTGCGTTTACTTCACGGGCTAGCTGGTGGCCTGGCGCTGAGGTAGCAATGAGGTAGCAATTTGTGGGGACGGCGGGCGTGATCAGGTCCTCTCCGGC
>DASZCV010000192.1:0-2170 GCA_035942755.1 Thermoleophilaceae bacterium | reverse complement strand
GGTCGAGGCCGTCCTCGATCACGCGTCGCATGTCCTTGAAGGGCACCCGCGGCGCCGAGTCGCGCAGCTCGGCGAGCTTTGCCTGGATGCGCTCGCGCGACTCCTCCGGGAACGCGCCGGTGTCGATGAAGGAGGCCACCTGCCCAACCTTCATGGCCGCTCCCTTCATGTTCCCGAGCACCTCGAGTATCTGCTCGGCCGCCTCGGCCTGGCGGCGTCCGGCGGCCTCGCGCCTGGCGTCTTGGTCGCGCGTGACGTTGGCCGCCTTCGTGGCGTAGTTGCGCGCGGTCTGGCCGCCGGCCAGCCCGGCAACCTTCGCCGTGCGTCGCAGGCGACTGGTCGGAATCCGGTTTTCCTCCTTGCGAGCCACTCCCGGAGGGTACGTGGCGGGGCGCGTCCGGGCTCACCAACTATGGTCGCCCAGGTGCGGCTCGTGACCTTCGACTCCGGCAGCGGCCCGCAGGCAGGCGAGCTGCGAGGCGCGGAGGTGGTGCCGCTCGGCGACGCCTCCGACGGCGACCTCGGCGCCCTGCTGCGCCGCGGCCTGGACAGCGCGGGCCCCGCCGGCTCGGCGCTCTCGCTCGACTCGGTGCGCCTGCTGCCGCCGGTGCCGTCTCCGGGGAAGATCGTGTGCATCGGGCTCAACTACCGCTCGCATGCCGAGGAGCAGGGAGCAGAGCCGCCCGAGACGCCCGCGATCTTCGCCAAGTTCGCGAACGCCCTCGCCCCTGCGGGCGCCGAGGTGGCGCTGCCGGCCGCCAGCAAGAAGGTCGACTACGAAGCCGAGGTGGCCTTCGTGATCGCCGACCGGTGCAAGGAGGTGGACGAAGGGGACGCGCTCGACCACGTGGCGGGCTACACCCTGCTCAACGACCTTTCCGCCCGTGACCTGCAGTTCGCCACGCCGCAGTGGATGTCGGGCAAGGTGTTCGATGGCGCCGCTCCGTGCGGACCGGCGCTGGTCACACCCGACGAGGCCGGAGCCCACGACGAGATCGAGATCGAGCTGACCCTCAACGGCGAGGTGATGCAGAGCGCGTCTACATCCGACCTCGTGCACTCCGTCCCGGCGCTGGTGGCATACCTGTCGCGGCTGATGACGCTCGAGGCGGGCGACATCGTCTCCACCGGCACGCCTGCCGGGGTGGGAAGCCTGAGAGTTCCCCGCGTGTGGCTGAAGGCGGGAGACGAGGTGGTGGTCACCTCGCCGCAGCTCGGGAAGCTGGAGACCAGGTTGGTCTAGACCTCGTCACTCCCCCGGACCCACCACCTCCACCTCCTTGCCGATGGCCGCCGACAACACGTCGGCGTTTCGCTGTGCCGACCAGATGGCGACGCTCGGGTCCGACTCGGAGTTGCCGTCGGTGACCGCGCGCAGGGTCACGCGGCTCTTGTGGTGCTCGAGCTCCACGGAGGCCACCGACCGGTCCCTGCTTCGCTCGAGCTGCTCGGCCAGCCGGATCACGCCGCAGAGGAGCAGCAGGCGATCCGAGTCCCCCTTGCGCTCGAGGTCACCCAATGCGGAGACGTCCGGATCGCCCTTGCGGTGCCAGCGGGCCACGAGGGCGACCAGCTCGAGCTCCCGTGGATCGAAGCCCGGCAGCCCGGTGTGCTGGATGAGGTAGTGCGAGTGGCGGTGATGGTCGTCGTAGTCGATCGTCATCCCGATGTCGTGCAGCATCGACGCCGCCCACAGCAGCTCGCGCTCGGGTTGGCCGAAGTCGTGCAGGCCCGCCTCGCCGAGCGAGTCGAACATCTGGAGCGACAGATGCCCGACGTGCTCCACGTGCACGTCGTCGGTGCGGAAGCGGTGGGCCAGGTTGATGACCGACTCGCGTCGCACGTCCTCGAGCAGGGGCGGGTCGCGGCCTTCCAGCAGGTGCCCGAAGAAGATGCCCTCGCGCAAGCCGGCGTCCGTGACCTCGAGGACGTCGAAGCCGCCCCGGTCCATCGCGGCGGCCACCACGATCGCGCCGCCGAGGATCACGTCCGCGCGGTCGGGCTTGATGCCGCGCACCGAGCCGCGCTTGGCCACCGGCTTGGAGGCGATCAGCTCGATCAACTCCTCGAGCAGGTCGCGCTCGAGTGCGAAACCCTGCACGTCCACGTCCGGCAGGTCGAGCGTCTTCTGCGCCGCTGTGGCGAGGTTGCGGATCGTGCCGCCCATGCC
>DASZCV010000191.1:0-27442 GCA_035942755.1 Thermoleophilaceae bacterium | reverse complement strand
CGCCATAGGCGTAGCCCAGGATCGCGAACAGGGCGATCATGAACGCAAGCCCAGTGAGTGAGTCAACCACGCGGCGAGAGGCTTTGCGCCCACTCAGAACGACCAGCGCCGTGCCAAGACAGAGGAATTCGATGGCGGTCTGCGGCGCGGGCCTGCCCGGATGAACCGTCGCGTCGCCGTGCTCATCCATGAAGAACAGCTCGTCAATGCCGAGGTTGTGACCCAAGAGGTACTCCGCGAGCGTGAGCGCCCCGATCAGAACCGCGGCCCCACCTGCCAGGGCCGCCACAACGCGCCTTCCCCTGCTCGGGCGAAGCGTCAGCAGCAACAGGGAGAAGCCCATCGCGAAAAGACCGATCGCCGCGTTGGCCTTCATCTGCACCAGACCTGCTACCGGGCCCTTCAGCGAAGGCAGGTCGAGCACCCAGCCGCCCAGCACGAGCAGACCGGTGACCATGACCGCGAGGGCGGCGGCGCGAGCGGTGAACCTTGTGCCCAACCGCTCCCCCCGGTCCAGGCCGGTCGGGGAGTCGCTCCCCGCGTCGGGCGTCCTGGCCAGCGGGCCGCTCGGCGCCGATCGGCCGGGGACCGGCGCACCACCCGCCACCTGCCCGTGGTTCAAGTCCCGCGAATCATCGAGGAGAAGCCCCACGAGCACCCTAGACCTGAAGTGAACGGGCCGGCGTCGCGCGGACACGGCTTCGGGCGCCTGGCAGTTGCGGCTCATGGGAGGCCGAGTCCTTTGGATGTCTTCTATCGGCGGCTTTCATGTCTGCCTCCCTTAGCCCCTAGCGCGTGACCCCGGCTACGCCTGGACGGCGCGCCAAGGCGCGGGCCGGGCCAGACCGCTTTTCGTCACCTGAACCCTAAAGTATCGGCGTTGCGGCGCCGGGCCACAATCCCCCGGGCGTATGAGCTGTGACTGCTTTACCGCCACCCTTTGCGACCGAGTGGAGCTTAACGCGCCAAGTCGGGGCCGGCGCGGCCGTGCTCGCCGTCGGTGGCGGTCTGTGGGTGGTCGAGGTCGCTCACGGGCCGGCACCCGCGGCCTGGTGTCGACTGTGGCGTGGCCGGGTGAGGGTGCTTCTCTTTGCTCTCGCGACCTAGACCTTGCCAAGACGATGGAAGCGGTGATGCGCGCGCAACCGGAGTTAGCGCCAGGCGCCTCGAGGCAGAGCTCACAGAAACGGCGGCCGTCGACCACGACGCCGACGCTGTTGCAGCGCTCACCCGGGTGCGCGAGCCAGGGGGGTTGCCGCCCAACTCGCCACTAAACGCAAGGCCGCTTCCGGCAAGGGACCTTGACGCAACCCAACCGCGGTGGACGGGCTCTACGCGAACCCGCGCCGGTGACCGGAGAAGCACCTGGCGCTCACAGGTCGGGCCTCAGGACGAGTTAGGTGCTCATGTTTGCCCCGCAAGGGGCCGACATGGGTCGTATGTCGTGGGAATACTCACGGATCGACCGGGCGGGATCGCGGGGGCGGCTTGTCGAGGCACTCCGCTCCGGCCTTCCTCGCGGGCAGACGCTTCCGGCAATTTCCTGGGAGAAGCGACATCGCGCGCTGTTCGTGCTGCTCTGCGCGCACGCTCTGATCCTGCCGATCTTCGGCGCCTTGCAAGGCTATGGCCCGGTCCATGCGCTCGCGCACAGCGCCGCGCTCCCGCTGATCGCGGGTGTCGCACACTTGCTGAGGCGCCGGCGCCGAGCAGCCGCGACGGTGGTCTCGCTGGGGCTGATCACCTCCTCAGCGCTGCTTGTGCACCTCTCGGGGGGCGTGATCGAGGCGCACTTCCACTTCTTCGTGATGATCGTGGTGCTCGCGCTCTATGAGGACTGGGTGCCGTTCCTGATGGCGGCGGCATATGTGGTCGTCCACCACGGGCTGACGGGGGCGATCGCACCGCATGAGGTCTTCAACCACCCCGACGCGCTTGCCCATCCCTGGAAGTGGGCGGCGATCCACGGCGCGTTCGTGACCGCGGCCGGCATCGCGAGCGTGGCGGCGTGGCGTCTGAACGAGGCCGCCCGGTCTGAGACCCAGGCGGCGTACCGTCAGACCCACCAGATCCTCGAGACCGCCCATGACGCGTTCGTCTCGATCGACGAAGGCGGGCTGATCACCAGCTGCAACGCGCAGGCGGAGGCCACCTTCGGCTGGCCATGCGAGGCGCTGCTGGGACGCGAGCTCGCCGAGACGATCATCCCCGAGCGCTACCGGGAGGCCCACCGGCGAGGGATCGCTCACTTTCTCTCCACCGGCGAGGGCAAGGTGCTCGGCAAGCGCCTCGAGCTCGTCGCGGTTCACCGCGAGGGCTATGAGCTCCCGGTCGAGCTGACGATCTCCGCGCTCCAGACCGAGGGAGGCCACTCGTTCAACGCCTTCTTGCGCGACATCTCAGAGCGCAAGCGCCGCGAGCGTTACCTCGAGGCCCACCACGCCACCCAGGTCATCCTCGCGGAGGCCGACCGGGTCAGCGAAGCCGTGCCGCGTCTGCTCGAGGCAATCGGCGAGGCGATGGGCTGGGAGTTCGGGGCCCTGTGGGGATTCAACGGCAGCAGACTCCACTGCGAGGCCACGTGGATGGCCCCGGAGGCGCGCCTCGAAGCCTTCGAGGAAGCCTCGCGGCAGCTTCGGCCCGCGCCGGGAGTCGGACTGCCGGCGCGCGTCTTCCGAAACAGCCAGCCCGAGTTCGTCCCCGACGTGAGGATCGACACCAACTTCGCGCGCGTGCCCGCCGCCGTCGAGGTTGGCCTCTCCGCCGCGGTGGCGCTTCCCCTGTGCTACGCGGATGAAGCGCGCGGGGTGATCGAATTTCTCAGCCGCGGCGCACGCTACCCCGAGCCGGAGCTGATGGAGATGATGGAGACGCTCACCGCGCTGATCGGGCGCTTCTTCACGATCGTCACAGAGCGCGAGGAGCTACGCGGAAAGCTCGAGCGGTCTGCCCTGACGGATGAGCTCACCGGACTGCCCAACCGGCGTGCGTGGGAGCAAGGGCTGCAGCGCGAGCTCTCCCGCGCCGAGCGCACCGGCGAGAGCCTGTGCGTCGCGCTCGTCGACCTCGACGACTTCAAGGGCTACAACGACGAACACGGTCATCCGGCCGGTGACGCCCTGCTGCGTAAGGTGGCCGTCGCCTGGACCGCTTGCCTGCGACCGACCGACCTGCTGGCCCGCCTCGGCGGGGATGAGTTCGCCGTCGCGCTTTCAGCTCAACCACTGGAGAGCGCGCGTTCAGTGGTCGAACGCCTGAGGAAGGCCGCACCGCACCCCATGACCTGCTCGGCCGGTCTGACGACATGGCGCCCGGGAGAGACCGCCCACCAAGTGGTCTCGCGCACAGACAGAGCCCTCTATGAAGCCAAACGGACGGGGCGCAACATGACGTTGGTCGCCGACGACGTGCCCGCTCTGCTGGCCGGCCCGGCATAGGCTCCCGAGCTACCGGCGAGGTCGCACAACCGTCACGCTCGGAACCCTCCTGAGGGCCTGACCGCTCTAGCGTCGTCGGCATGAGATGCGAGCGCGGGCAGGCGACGGTCGAGTGGGTCGGGCTGGTGCTGATCGCCGCGCTGATCCTCGGAGGCGCGGCGGCTCTCGCGGGGCCCGACGTCGGTGGCCGCTCCTTCGGCGGCTTCCTCGCCCACCGGATGGTGTGCGCCGTGCGTGGCGGCTGCGACGACGGTGACGCGGAGCTTGCGAAGGCCTACGGCCCCCGGGATGCGGACCTGCTGCGCCGCCACGCGCCCGACATCGTCTACGAGCCCGGCGAGGGTCAGCTCCCGATCGACTGGAAGGAGTGCCGGCGGCGAAGCTGCGCAGACGCCCCCGATGATCGGGATCTCGACTCTCACCGAACGAACGCCGGCCGCCGCGCCACGGTCTACACCCGGGTGGTACGGCGTGGTGGGCGCACCTACCTGCAGTACTGGTTCTACTACCCGGACTCGAACTCCACCCTCGCCGGCTCGGACAAGCTCTGGAAGGGCAGCGTCCTGGCCCAGCTCGCTAGGCGGGCGGTCCGGGGAAGCTCGCGCTATCCAGGCTTTCACCGCGACGATTGGGAGGGGTACCACGTGAGGATCGACCGACGCGGGAGGGTGGCGGTGCGCTCCACCTCCCATGCCCATTACCAGTGGTGCAAGCACAAGCGCTGCCGAAACCGATGGGGACCGCCCACGGGCTGGACTCGGGTGTCGCGCGGGAGCCATGCGGGGCACATTCCACTCGACGGGCGCTCCCGTCCCCGCCTGCCCGGCCGCGATCTGCGCGAGCGCACGAGCACCTCGGACGGCCTGCGCCTGCGTCCGCTCGAGTCGCCCGCCAACCGTCGCGGCTACCGGCCACTCGAGAAGGGGGTCAAGCCGCCGTGGCGCAAGGGCGCCTACCGCCATCCAGAGGACGACGAGTCGTGAGCGCGCTTGAAGCCGTCTGCCTCGCGAAGCCCGCCGCGCCGACGCGCGCCGCGCCGGTCCGCCAGCCAGCCCGAATCCATTCCGATGGGTCCCCCGTTGCGGGTAGGGTGAAGGGAGACGGTGTCTACAGCGAAAGGACCCGCAGCATGGCCAGGACGGTGCGCGAGCAGCAGGACAAGCGGCGAGAGGAGAAGCTGAAGCAGGTGCAGGAGCAGGTCGACGAGGGTTCCCTCGTCATCCGCAAGATGACCAAGAAGGAGCGCAAGGACAACCCGGCCAAGCCTCGCCCGAAGGACAAGCGCAGGAAGCGCTAGCGGCGGCGGGAGTGGGAGCGGCATCTTCGGATCGGTCTCACAGAGCCTCGCCGGCCTGAGGGTGCTGATCGACGCGGGCGTCATACGTCCGATCAGGCCGGACAAGCTCGCGCGGGTGGCCGTGACGACGGCGCGCTGGGGGAGGGGTCCCGCGGCGGGCTACATCGCCTCGGCCATCATCTCGCCGGACGCGCCCGCGATCATGGACGATCTCGGCACGCTCACGTTCGCGGAGGTCCACACCCGTACCAACCGGCTGGCGCACGCCCTGTCAGACGCGGGCGTGAGGGAGGACCACGTCGTGGGCATCATGTGCCGCAACCACCGCGGCTTCGTCGAGTCCACTGTGGCTGTCGCAAAGCTCGGGGCTCACGCCCTCTACCTGAACACCGCCTTCGCCGGCCCGCAGCTCACCGAGGTCGTGAAGCGCGAGAAGCCTGTCGCCATCATCTACGACGCGGAGTTCGCCGGGCTACTCGAGGAGGCGGGCAGGCGGCGCAAGCGCTTCGTGGCCTGGCCCGGGGAAGGCAAGACGAGGGACCCTGGGATCGCCGACCTGGTCGAGGCCGGCCCCGAGGAGACGCCGGTGCCACCCGACTCGGCCAGCCGCGCGATCATCCTCACCTCCGGCACCACGGGTGCTCCGAAGGGCGCCAACCGCTCATCGCCCGATTCCCTTGGCCCCGCGGTGGCGCTGCTATCGAAGATCCCGTTGCGCTCGCAGGGGGTGGTCCACATCGCGGCGCCGCTCTTTCACGCGTGGGGGTTGGCACACTTCACGCTCGGGATGCTGCTCGGCTCGGCGCTTTCCCTGCACCCCAAGTTCGACCCGGAAGGCTGCCTGGCCGCGATCGAGCGCAGACGGGTCGAGTCGCTCGTGGTGGTGCCGGCGATGATGGAGCGGATCCTCGAGCTCCCGGAGGAGGTGCGGCGAAGCTATGACACCTCCTCCCTGCGTGTCGTGGCCGCGAGCGGCTCGGCGCTCCCGGGCGATCTGGCCGAGCGATGGATGGATGCGTTCGGCGACACCCTCTACAACCTCTATGGCTCGACGGAGGTGGCGTGGGCCACGATCGCCACGCCCGCCGACATGCGAGCGGCGCCCGGAACGGCCGGGCGCGCGCCGAGCGGAACGGTGGTGGCACTCTACGACGAGCGCGGAAGGCAGGTGCAGGCGGGGCGGACCGGCCGCATCTTCGTGGGCAACGACATGCTCTTCGAGGGCTACACCGGTGGGGGCTCCAAGGACGTGATAGGTGGCTTGATGGCCACCGGTGACGTGGGACGGATGGACGACACGGGCCGCCTCTTCGTGGAGGGACGCGACGACGAGATGATCGTCTCCGGCGGGGAGAACCTGTTCCCGCGGGAGGTCGAGGACCTGCTGGCACGCCACGCGGGTGTGGCGGAGGTCGCCGCGATCGGCGTGGAGGACGAGAGGTTCGGGCACCGGCTGCGGGCTTTCGTCGTACCCGCCAAGGGGCAGAAGCCGAGCGAGGAGGAGCTGAAGAGGCACGTGAAGTCGAACCTCGCGAGCTTCAAGGTGCCGCGCGAGGTCTGGTTCATCGACGAGCTGCCGCGTACCGCAACGGGCAAGGTGCTCAAGCGCGAGCTGAAGGAGATGGAGAAGGCTCCCCAGGGCTGACCGGTCTAGACCGACGCCGGCGAGAGGTCGCGGTGTGGGTCGATGTCCCAGCGCGATCCCACCGCCGCAAGCTCCTCGGTGAGCGGCCAGCGATCGGGACGCTCCTCGCCCTCGTGATCGGGCACGCCGCCCTTCAGGGTCATGCTGCCGGTGTTGTCTCCGATCGCGCGGATCTCCTGCACCTCCTGCGCTGAGAGGATCGTCGGGGTAGGCGTGCTCGCCAGGTCCGTGCGCTTGTCCTCGATCGGTCGGGCGTCGGGCCCCGCCTCCTGGATCAGCGTCGGCACGCAACACACGACCGCGTGGTGGGCCAGGTTCCATTGACAGGCCAGTTGCAGCGGCGTCAGGCCATGGGCCTCGGCGATCGGAAGCATCCGCTCGAGGCGCTCGAGGCCCCGCTCCACCCATCCGGCGGGGCGGAAGCGGCGGTGGTCTCCCTGCTCGAACTGGTGGCCGGACCGCAGGTCTCCGTGGAACAGCCCGCCGTAATCAACGACCCGAGTCAGCACGCGCACTCCCGAGGCCGAGGCAGCCGGCAGCACCAGCTCGCCCGGCCACGGCTCGAGCGGGTTCAGGATCACCATTGCCCAGTCGATCAGCGCTCCGAAGCGCTCGAGGCAGGCGATGAGGTCGAGCGTGAACCCGTTGGCCGGCCCAGGGGCCACGCCGATGGCGGCGGTCAGCCCGTCCGCGCGCAGCGCGTCCATCGCCTGCCAGACCTCCTGGCTTGTGTAGCCGATGCGATCCGGGTTGTGCAGCAGGAGCACGTCGAAGGCGTCGAGGCCACAGCGCTCGAGGCTGCGTTCGGTGGCCATCCGCAGGTAGTCGGCATACGCATCTGGGCCGCGCAGGCGGGCGTCGGTGAAACGCGGAAAGCCCCGCGGCCCGTCTCGCTCGCCCTCGTAGAAGTCATGACCCACCGCGCCCACCAGGGAGTAGCTCTCCCGCGGGACGCCCGCGATCGCCTGGCCGACCAGCGTGTCCGCCGCACCCTGTCCGTACACGTCGGCGGTCACCACCGTGTCGATGCCGACGCCCGGGCGCAGGAGGTTCAGCAGCCTGCTGTTCTCGATTGGCTCCCCGAAGTGCATGAAGCGACCTCCGCTCCACGTCCCCACCGCTACATGCCCGGGTTCCCGCACGAACCAGATGCTAGTCCCGGTCAGAGGTCTTGACGCGCTCCCTTCAGGCGCTTCGCCAGCAATGGCCAGATGTCTTTCACATTGCGCTCGGCCTCGCGCAGATAGGCCTCCGCGCTTCGCCCCACCACGGGGATCTCCGTCTCCTTGCCGGCGTCGGCTCTCTCGAGAGTCTGGACCATCACGCTCACCTGCCTGCTCGCCGGATGCAGCAGCGCCTTGGCTGCGTCGCGCTCGGCGAAGCGCAGGAACGCCTCCGTGCTGCGCCGGTCGAGCGACCGCATGTCGCCGTCGGCGTCGAGGATCACGAGCGAGGGCACCACCTCCCGCAGCTGCCCTAGCCTCGCTATGCCGAACTCGTCGAGCCTCCGGCTCTCGAAGCTCCCGTCGGATACGAGCTCCTGCACGCGCGCCCGCAGCCGGCGCGCCTCGGCCCTGGAGGTGCGCAGCGTCTCCTCGGTGTCGATCGCGTCATCCAGGCGCTCGCGCGCCCCGGCCAGGGTGCGGCCCTGCTCCCCGGAGAGCTTCTCCGGAGCCCCGCACCCGGTGACGGCTGCCACGGCGACCGCCGCCAGCGCCAGCGCGCGGCGCACGAGCGCTAGTGGCCCATCACGAAATCGTCGGATGGACCACTAGACCGAGCCCCCCGCTCCCCGGGCCAGCTCGATCAGCGACCTGACGCCGAAGCCCGACGCGCCCTTTCCGGCATACGGGCGTCCGAGCCCCCAGGCGCTGCCCGCGATGTCCATGTGCACCCACGGGACGTCGCCCACGAAGTTGCGCAGGAACTCCGCCGCGGTGATCGACGACGCCTTGCGGACCTCCGGCGCGTTGTCGAGGTCGGCGTACTTGCCCTTGATCAAATCGGCGTACTCGGGGTGGAGCGGCAGGCGCCAGCCGATCTCGCCGGTGGCGGCGCAGGCGGCGTTCACCGCGGCGAACCAGTCGTCGTCGTTGGAGAACAGACCCACATGCGTGTTGCCGAGCGCCACGATGATCGCCCCGGTGAGCGTCGCCAGGTCAACCACCCGCTCGACGCCCTGCTCGAGCGCGTAGGCCAGCGCGTCGGCCAGGATCAACCGCCCCTCGGCGTCGGTGTTGTTCACCTCGATGGTCTTGCCGTTCATCGCGGTCACGATGTCCCCGGGCTTGACCGAGCGCCCGCTCGGCATGTTCTCGGTGGCGGGCACCACCGCCGTGATCGTCACGGGAAGCCCCAGCTCGGCGATCGCGCCGATCGACTCGAGCACCGCCGCGCCGCCGGACATGTCGAACTTCATCTCGCTCATCTTGCCGCCGGGCTTGAGCGAGATGCCGCCGGTGTCGAAGGTCACGGCCTTGCCGACGAAGCCCAGGTGCGGGCCCTCGGTGCCGCCGCTGTAGCGCAGCATGATCAGGCGCGGCTCGGCATAGGTGCCCTGGGCCACGGCGGCGAATGCGCCCATGCCCTTCGCGATGATCCCCTCGCGGTCGAGCGTCTGGATCTCGAGCGAGTGCTCCTCGGCGATCTCCCTGGCCCGCTCGGCGAGGAAGGTCGGCGTGGCCACGTTCGCGGGCAGGTTCTGCAGGTCGCGCGCCCTGTTGGCGGCGCTGGCCGCCACCTCGGCCCGGCGCAGGTTCTCGTCGGAGATGCCGGCACCGGCGATCTCGAGCGACTCTAGCTCGCCGCCGTTGCCGTCCTCGCCATCCGCGCCGTCCTCGCCGTTCCGGTTCGACTTGAAGCGGTCGAACTTGTACAGCGTGAGGATCGTGCCCTCCACCAGCCCGATCTCGGCGTTGTCGTCGGGCAGCGCCCACGACAGGGAGACGGCGCCCAGCTCCCTGGCCCGTGTGGCGACGGCCGAGGCCGCCACCCTCGCCTTCTCGTGGTCGAATTCCTCCCGCTTTCCCAGGCCGGCGATCAACACTCGCCGCCTGCCACCGCCCGGGGCCCCCTCGTGGGCCACGGCCACCTTGCGCAGCGCGGGCTTTGCCTCACCGAGCTCCACCAGCTGCTGCAGCTCCGGCTCGGCCAGCCGCTCCCCCTTGAAGAGGCCCAGCACACGGGTGTCGGCGGCGGTCTCCTGGGGGGCGCCCTCTCGGGCGCTGATGGCGATCTCTGGCATGGCGCGGCAGTCTAGCCCGCGGGTGCCGCATGCCCCTGCCGGCCCGTGGGGAGGGCTTCGCTATCGTCTCGACCCCTTCTTCACAGCCAAGGAGATCGACAAAGACCATGCCCAAGACCGTGATCCTGGGGACCGCCCGCACTCCCTTCGGGAAGATGGGCGGGGCCCTGGCTCCGCTGGATGCCACCGACCTCGGCGCGCACGCGATCAGGCACGCGCTCGACCGCGCCGGCGTGGCGCCGGAGCAGGTCGAGCACGTGGTCGTGGGTCAGGTGCTCCAAGCGGGCCAGGGACAGATCCCGTCCCGGCAGGCCCAGATCAAGGCGGGCATTCCCAAGGAGGTGCCCTCCGAGACGGTAAACAAGGTGTGCGCATCCGGCATCCGCGCCGCCGGGATGATCGACCAGCAGGTGCGAGCGGGCGACGTGGAAGTGGCCGTCGCGGGCGGCATGGAGTCCATGTCAGGCGCGCCGTACCTGCTCAAGCAGGCCCGCTTCGGATACCGCATGGGCGACGCCAAGGCGCTCGACGCGATGGTGCACGACGGCCTCACGAACCCCTTCACCGGAAAGCAGATGTACGTGGAGGCCACCGAGGTCGGGGACGAGCTCGAGATCACGCGACCGGACATGGACAAGTTCGCGCTCCGCAGCCACGAGCTGGCGATCGAGGCCACCGACGAGGGCAGGCTCGCCGAGGAGATCGCCCCCGTGACCATCGAGTCGAGGAAGGGCGAGACGGTGGCCGAGGTGGACGAGGCCCCACGCCGCGGGAGCTCGCTCGAGGCGCTGGCACGCCTCCCCGGGCTGACCGGCAAGGAGGGCGCGCACACCGCGGGCAACGCCCCGGGAGTGAACGACGGCGCCGGCGCGCTGGTGCTCGCAAGCGACGAGTGGGCGCGGCGCAACGCCAGGCAGCCGCTCGCCACCATCGTCTCACAGGCGGCGGTGGCCGACGACTTTCCGCTCCTCGCCCGAACCCCGGCCAACGCCACCAGGGCGGCTCTGGAGAAGGCGGGGCTCGGACTCGAGGACATCGACCTGTTCGAGATCAACGAGGCGTTTGCCTCGGTGGCCATCAACTCCTTCCGGATGCTCGGCGTGGACGAGTCGAAGGTGAACGTGAACGGCGGCGCGATCGCGCTCGGCCATCCGATCGGCGCCTCGGGAGCCCGCATCCTCGGCGCGCTCGTGCATGAGCTGCGGCGAAGGGGCGGCGGCCTCGGCTGTGCGGCCATCTGCTCGGGTGGGGGCCAGGGGGACGCGGTGATACTCGAGGTGGGCGGCGGCTGACCTGAGCGGCGCCGCCTTCTTCGATCTCGACAAGACCCTCATCGAAGGGTCCTCCGGGATCTACTTCGCGCGTGCGGCCTACCGCTCGGGCCTGATCGGGCGCCGCCAGCTCGTCGTCGATCTCTGGGCCAACGTCAAGTTCCGGTTACGCGGCTCGACCGACGCGGCCAGCGAGGAGATCAGGCAGCGGGTCCTCGACGCCATCGCCGGAACGCCGGTCAAGGAGCTCCAGCGGCTGGGGCCGGAGATCCTGGCGGGGGTGCTGCCGCGGATCTACCCAGAGGTCCTGAAGGCGGCCTACGAGCACCAGGACGCCGGCCGGCTGGCGTTCATCGTCACCGCCGCCTCGCAGGAGATGGCGCAGCTGATGGCCCACGTGCTGGTTCTGGACGGGGGCATCGGGACGCGTTCCGAGATCAAGGACGGGGTCTACACCGGCCGCCCCGACGGCCCGTTCACCTACCGCAGCGGAAAGGCGGAGGCCATCCGCATGGTGGCCGAGGAGCACGGAATCGACCTGAGCGCCTCCTATGCCTACTCGGACTCCGAGTCGGACCTGCCGATGCTGAGCGCCGTCGGGCATCCGGTGGCCGTCAACCCCGACGCCGAGCTCGAGCGGATCGCCCGCGAAGGGGGCTGGCGCATCATGCGCTTCGACAGGCTCGGGCGGCGGCTTCGGATCGCTGCTGCCCTCGGCGCCATCACGCTCGTCGGCGGGGGCGGAGGGTACGTCGTGGGCCGGATCCGCGAGAGCCCCAGTCGCCTCGCCGCGCTGCTTCGCCGGTGAGGGCTGCTAGCCGGAGGTGCGGATGAGCTCGCCGATGCCATCGACCAATGGGCGGGGCGTGCCGACCCTGATCTCCTGGGAGACGCGTGTGAGGCGATCGCCCGCCAGCCAGACGGCCCGGTAGGTCTCACCCGGGCGAAACGGCAGCCGTCGCAGGAAGAAGCCGTCGGCGTCGGTGGGAAACCCGGTGCGTGGCGGCGCGTCCGGGGCGAGCAGCCCGAGGCTCGCCTCGACGATCCACCTCCCCGGGGCCCCTAGGCGCTGGATCACCACGTTCTGGGCGCCCGAGCGGGGGCGCACCTGTCCGAAGGCCACCGTGTGCGTGCCGCCGGCCGGCTCCTTCACCGTCTCCACGAAGAACGGGAGGCGGAACCCCTGCACCACCGAGCGCTTTGGACGGCCGTTGTGGTGAAAGAGGCCGGTCTGATAATCCGCCCAGCGCGCCGCAGTCCCCGCCGGCTTGGATATGTCGGGGCCGATGTCTTCGAGCAGGAACTGGGCGAACATCCTGACCTCGGGGTGGCGCCAGGCGAGGTAGGTGGCCTGGCCGAGATAGCGGGAGTGGTCCTCCGGGGTGTGCCCCCTGGGGTCCGGTGGGTTTGTCTCGTACCCGTACTCGGTGATGTAGAGCGGCAGCGGCCTGGCCAGCCGGCCGCGCACGTACAGGTCGGCGAGCAGGCCGGTCAGGCGGTCGAGCTCGCCGATCTGCACGCGGTCCTTGGTCAGATCGCGGGCGTCAGGCCGCGTGGGCCGGGAGTACGGGTGGTGGGCGAAGCCGTCCGCCCGCAGGGGCCGGAATCGCCGACACTCGTGGCGGCGCAGCGGGCGCAGGGAAGCGCCAACGCACGCCAGCTCGCGCGTGAAGCGCAGCGGGCCGATGCCCCGCCGGGCGCCCCGGCCCGGCTCGGCCTCGGAGGCGAGGCCGCCGATCAGTACCTCGTTGCCCGGTCTCACCTCCTTGACCTGGTCGTACGCGGCGTCGTGCATGCGGCGATAGAGGTGCGGGGAGGCCGGTCGCCAGCCTCCCTTGCCCACGACCGAGCCACGGCGCCGGCCGGGGCGGCCGCGGCGATCAGGCCGGCGCGCAGGAACGCGCTCCCACTGCGGTCGCAGGAAGACGGGATGGTTCGGCTCGTTCCACGTGGTCCACAACCGCACGCCCGGGAGGCTCGCGTCACGGTCGGCGGGGTCGGCGAAGTGGCCGCTGTAGCGCTCGGCCACCGCGCGCGCGAAGAGGCCGAACTCGTGAGCCGACGGTCGCCACGCGTGGCGACGATCGACCGGGTTGCCGCTCGCGACCGCCCAGCGCGGTGCGAAGAACGCGAGGTCGATCATCACCTCCATGCCGGCCCTGCGCACCTCCTTCACCGCGCGGTCGAGCCGGGTGAACGGCTCCCGCGGGTAATCGCGTGAGTCCGCGGCGTCGAACCGGGGCTTGCGCCGGTTCTCCGTGCCGGGGGCAAGCGCCCCCCAGCTCGCGGTCAGCCTGACGCGATCCGCACCGAGGCTCGCGATCCGCTGCGCGGTCCGCCTGACCTCGGCCGCGGGCCGGTGAAGCAGGAGCGCGTCGTCCTGGATCACCGTCTCCATCCTGTGAGTGCCCGGCGGCGGCTGCGCGGAGCCGCGCCCCAGCGCCGCGCCAAGGCCGCACGCCAGCGCCGCGAGCGTCACCGCCAGACCGCACCTAAGAGCCATTGATGTCCTTGCCTCGGCCGCTTGCCCGGGGAGCGGATGCTGTCATACCCAACGATCCTCTCGCCCCACTAGTCCATAGCGCGGCGTCGTTCGTACAACGCGTGTGGACAGCCACCCGCAGCGGGCCGTTTGACACCGGCGGCCGACAGGTATCCCCGCGATGTGCGGCTAGGCTTCGCGGTCAAGGTGCTCGGCGAAGGCGGGCTCCCCTCCCATGACGCGCGCCGCTGGCAGTCGGGCCCGCATCTGCGGACTTCGCTCGAGTACCTGAACGAGATCCTTGGCTACCTCGACCGGCATGACATCCGCATGTACAGGATGGCCACCGCGCTGGCACCCTACGCGAGCCACCCCGATCTGCCCCAGTTCCATCGTCAGGTGGAGGAGTGCGCCGACGAGCTGGCGGCCACGGGCGCGCGCGCACGCGGTCTTCGCGTCCGGCTCTCGAGTCACCCCGGCCAGTACACGGTGCTGAACTCCGAGGACGAGGCCGTTCGGCGCGCCGCGGTGGCCGAGCTCGAGGTTCAGGCGGCCGTTTTGGACGCGATGGGCCTGCCCAAGGAGGCGGTCGTGGTCGTGCACGTTGGCGGAGCGACGGGCGGAAAGGATGCCGGCGCGGATCGCTTCATGGCCGGCTTCGAGGCGCTCTCGGCTCGCGCGCAGGCTCGGCTCGTAGTCGAGAACGACGACCGCTCCTACGGTGTGGCCGACGCCGTGGCGGTAGGACGGCGGGCCGAAGTCCCCGTGGTCTTCGACTTGCTCCACCACAACTGCAACGACCCGGTTGGGATCCCCGACCGGGAGGCGCTCCAGATGGCGCTCTCCACTTGGCCCGAGGGAGTGAGGCCGAAGGTGCACTACTCCTCGCCGCGGCTCGAGATCGGGGAGCGAAAGCGCCAGAACGGCCGGCGTGTCGAGCGCGTGCCGGTGATACCTGACATGCGGCTGCACGCCGACCTCATCGATCCGCTGGCCTTCGAGCCCTTTCTGGCGGACATCGTGGCCGGCCTCGAGCTCGACGTGATGCTCGAGGCAAAGGGCAAGGATCTCGCGCTCCTGCGGCTGCGCGAGCAGCTCTCGGGGCGCCAATCGGCGTTAGAGAAGGCGCCGGGTGGGTAACGCGGAGTCGTGCTCAATTCGATCATCACACTGCTGCCACTAGCCGAAGGCCGGAGCCAGAACCCCAGCGGCGGCGGCGGCATCCTCGTGATCCTCGCGGTGATCGCGGTGATGGTGATCGTGATCCTCACCGTCTGGACCCTGATCGCCCGCAAGACGAGTAGGCGCCGCGGGCGCGCGTCCGGCACCGGCGGCTGATCCCGGCGCGACTCCTGCCGGCAGCGGTCGCCCGTCGCAGGTGGCGTACCCTGAGGCGATGGCCACACCCTCCAGGGAGGTGACCGGCGACGGCCGCCGGGCCGCCGGCGCGAAGCGCGACGCCACCTTCACCACGATCTCCGGCGAGCCCGTGGAGCCGCTCTACACCGCCGCCGACCTGCCCGAGGACGCCGAAGCGGCCATCGGTGTTCCGGGTGAGTTCCCCTACACGCGCGGGGTCTACCCGACGATGTACCGAGGACGGCTGTGGACGATGCGCCAGTTCGCGGGCTTCGGCACCGCGGAGGAGACCAACGAGCGCTTCCGCTACCTCCTGGACCACGGCCAGGGCGGCCTGTCCACCGCCTTCGACATGCCCTCCCTGATGGGCCATGACTCCGACCACCGGCTGGCCGACGGGGAGGTGGGGCGCGAGGGGGTGGCCATCGACACCCTCGACGACATGGAGACCCTGTTCGCGGGGATCCCAATGGCAGAGGTCTCCACCTCCATGACGATCAACGCTCCGGCGGCGGTGATGCTCGCCTTCTACGTGGTGGCCGCGGAGCGCCAGGGGGTGGCCCCCGAGCACCTAGCGGGCACCATCCAGACCGACATCCTCAAGGAGTACATCGCCCAGAAGGAGTGGTGCTTCCCGATCGAGCCGGCGATGCGGCTGGTCACCGACATGGTCGAGTTCTGCACGGAGCGGATGCCGCGCTGGCATCCGATATCGATCTCCGGCTACCACATCAGGGAGGCCGGTTCCACCGCCCAGCAGGAGCTTGCCTTCACGCTCAAGGACGGCTTCACCTACGTCGAGCGGGCGATCGAGCGGGGGCTCGACGTGGACGACTTCGCCCCGCGCCTCTCGTTCTTCTTCAACGCCCACATCGACTTCTTCGAGGAGATCGCAAAGTACCGCGCCGCGCGGCGCATCTGGGCGCGCGAGCTGCGCGACACCTACGGCGCAAAGAACGAGCGTTCGCTGCTCATGCGCTGTCACGCTCAGACCGCCGGCGTCTCCCTGACGGCCCAGCAGCCCTACAACAACGTGGTGCGCACGGCCGTCGAGGCCCTCGCGGCAGTGCTGGGTGGAACCCAGTCGCTCCACACCAACTCCTTCGACGAGGCCCTCGCGCTACCCACCCAGGACGCCGTCAGGCTTGCGTTGCGCACGCAGCAGGTGATCGCCCACGAGACCGGTGTGCCCAACACCGCCGACCCGCTGGGCGGCTCCTACTTCATCGAGGCGCTCACCGACCGGATGGAGGACGCCGCCTACGAGTACTTCCGCAAGATCGACGAGTTGGGTGGCATGGTGGCCGCGATCGAGCGCAGCTACCCCCAGCGCGAGATAGCCGACGCCTCCTTCCGCTACCAGCTCGAGGTCGACTCGGGCCAGCGCATCGTGGTGGGGGTGAACGCCTTCACGGAGGGAGACGACGAGATTCCCACTCTGAAGATCGACGCCGACTTCGAGCGCAAGCAGCTCGGTCGCCTCCAGGCCGTCCGCGGGCACCGCAGCGCCGGCGAGGTCGAGGCATCGCTCGAGCGGCTGCGCGAGGCCGCCGCGGGGGATGCCAACCTGATGTTGCCGCTGCTGGACTGCGCACGCGCCCACGCGAGCGAGGGCGAGATCATCGAGTCGCTCCAGCGCGTGTTCGGAAGCTACACCGAGACGCCGGTGTTCTGAGAGTCCCGCTTGATCACCCGGGAACCCGGCTCCCGGAACCCGGAACCTCGCCCCCGGAACCCGGAACCCCGCCTCCCGAACCCGGAATCCCGCCCGTAACCCGCAGGGTTCGGGCCTTTCGGCATCAGATAGATGTTCAAAGGCTTGAACCAGTTGCCCGGTGAAGACCCGCTCCCCCGGCGGGGGTTAGACTCGCGGCGAGCCATGACAGCTGATACCGAGGCACCAGAGAAGGACCAGTCCACGGGCAGGAAGATCCGCGTGGTGGTGGCCAAGCCCGGGCTCGACGGCCATGACCGCGGGGCCAAGATCATCGCCCGGGCGCTGCGTGACGCCGGCATGGAGGTCATCTACACGGGGCTTCACCAGACTCCCGAGCAGATCGTCGAGACGACCCTGCAGGAGGACGCTCACGCCGTGGGCCTCTCGATCCTCTCGGGTGCGCACATGACGCTCGTGCCCAAGATCGCCCGGCTGCTCAAGAGCGAGGGTGCCGATGACGTCGTGCTCGTCGTCGGCGGCACGATCCCCAAGGACGACGTCGCGCAGCTCAAGGAGCTCGGCGTCGCGGAGATCTTCACGCCGGGATCCTCGGTCCAGGAGATCATCGACTTCATCGAGAAGTCCGTCTCCTCCTAGGCGCGCCAGACAGAGAGAACTCGCCACCCAGCGCAAGTGGTGGACGCTGATCACAGTCAACGTCTCGATCTTCATGGCGTTTGCCGGGGTCCCCCACGGGTACATGCCGAGGCGACTGACTCGTCAGTCAACGTAAAAGATACACTGGGAAAGGCCCTCAACAGGGGCCTCGCGAAGACGGTCCACCGGCCTCCAGCAGCGGCGAAACGTTAAGGAGAACCCTTGAAGATCTGTGTCCTCGTAAAAGAGGTACCCGACGCTGCGGTCGAGAAGCGCATCGACACGGCCACCAAGCGACTGGATCGCAGCGGAGAGAAGAACCTGAACCCGTTCGACACGCACGCGATCGAGGCTGCAATGCAGCTGAAGGAGGGTGGGGCGATCGAGGTAGATGAGGTGGTGGCGGTGACGATGGGTCCTGCCAGCGCCGTCCGCGCTCTCCACAAGGCGGTCTCGCTCGGCGCAGACCGCTCGCTTCACCTGAGCGACGAGGCGCTCGCGAACTCGGACGTGTGCGCGACGGGCTATGCGCTTGCCAGGGTGCTCGAGAGCGAGAACCCGGACCTGGTGCTGCTCGGCCAGCAGTCCGACGACGGTGAGTGCTACACGAGCGGCGCCGTGCTGGCCGACCACCTGAAGATGCCCTCGCTGACCCAGGTGATCAAGATGGAGGTCATCGACGGCAAGCTTCGCTGCGAGCGCCAGGCCGAGTACGGGTACGACACCGTGGACGTGGTGCTACCGGCGGTGATCTCCGTCGGTGACGCGATCAACGAGCCGCGCTACCCGTCGCTGAAGGCGATCATGGGAGCGAAGAAGAAGCCGCTCGAGACGAAGTCGATCGCCGATGCCGGCATCGAAGCCGGCCGCGTCGGCACCGCCGGCTCGCGCACGTCGGTCCTCGCGATCAATCCCCCGCCGGCGAAGGAGCCGGGCGAGGTCATCGAGGACGAGGACACCAACGAGACCGTCGAGAAGATCGTCCGGTGGCTCGAGGAAAGGAAGCTGCTGGCATGAGCGGGATCCTCACCTACGCGCTGCATTACGAGGGCGCCTTCAACAAGAACTCACTCGGCGCCGTGTCCGAGGGGGCAAGGCTCGCCAAGGAGATCGGCGGCCAGGCGGCGGCGATGGTCGTCGGAGGGGATGACCTCACGAACGACCTGTGCGCGTCCCTCGGCAACTACGGGGCCACGAAGGTCTACCGCGCGAGGGCTCCGGAGGGCCTGGCCCAGCCGGTGGTCGACGCCATGGCCAAGGTCATCAGGGACGAGGGCTACGGCTACGCACTCTTCGGAGGCGGCCTGCTCGGCTTCGAGATCGGGGCGGGGCTCACCGCGCGCCTGAGCGCAGGCGTGACGATGGAGGTCACCGCGGTGAAGGCTCAGGACGGAAGGCTCGTGGCCGAGCGGCCCATCCTGCAGGACACGGCGGTCGTGGACGTGGAGTACGTCGGCGACACGGGGATCATCATCGGCCGCCTGAACGCCTTCGACGTCGCCGCGCCGGGTGACGGTACGGCCGAGGTCGTGGATGTGGACCTCCAGCTCGAGGAGCACTCCAGCCGGGCGGTGATGGTCAAGCGCGGCGAGCAGCGCGGCGCTGAGGTGAACATCGAGGACGCCGAGCTGCTGGTTGCGGGTGGCCGCGGCCTGGGCAAGCCCGAGGGGTTCGGCCTGTGCGAGGACCTCGCGGGCGCCCTCGGCGGCGCCGTTGCGGCCACGCGCGCGGTCGTGGACGCGGGCTGGTATCCCTACTCGGCACAGATCGGGCAGACGGGCAAGACGGTCGCGCCCAAGCTCTACCTGGCGGCGGGCATCTCCGGCGCAATCCAGCACAAGGTGGGGATGCAGAGCTCGGAGAACATCGTGGCGATCAACAAGGACCCCAACGCCCCGATCTTCGAGTACTCCGACCTCGGTGTGGTGGGCGACCTCAACAAGATCCTGCCCAAGCTCACCGAGGCAGTGAAGGCCAAGCGAGGCGGCTGATGACCACCGCGCCAGTCGACTTCGCCCCGCGCGTGGACTCCGCGAAGGAGTTCGTCGGGCGACCCACCGATTCCGAGGAGGAGCGGATCGAGGTGGGCGTCGTGATCGTCGGGGGCGGGCCCGCGGGGCTCGCCTGCGCTATCCGGCTCAGCCAGCTGCTCGAGGACCAGCCCGAGCTGGGCGAGTCGCTGGGGGAGGTCCCGGTGGCGCTGGTGGAGAAGGGAAAGGGCCCCGGCTCGCACCTGCTCTCCGGCGCCATGATGCGCCCGTCGGCGATGCGAAAGCTCTTCCCCGATCTACCCGAGGAGGAGTGGCCCACCTACGGAACGGTCGAGAGGGACCGCGTCTACCTGATGACCAAGCGCAGGGCGGTGCCGCTCGTGCCCACGCCGCCTCCGTTCCGCAACCACGGCAATCACGTGACCTCGGTGGCCCAGCTGGGGCGCTTCCTCAGCGAGAAGGCAGAGGAGGCAGGGGTCTACATCCTCGGTGAGACCGCGGCGGCGAAGCTGCTCGTCGAGGACGGCGTGACGGTGGGGGTCAGGACGGGAGACAAGGGCCGCGGGCGGTCGGGAGAGGAGCTCGGCAACTTCGAGCCCGGGTCGGACCTGATCGGCAAGGCCACGGTGCTCGCCGAGGGCTCCCAGGGACATCTCTCAGGTGCAGCCATCCGTCACTTCGACATCGGCTCCGGGGACCCGATGCAGTGGGAGCTCGGCGTGAAGGAGGTGTGGGAGGTGGCCAAGCCGCTCGACCGCATCATCCACACCCTCGGCTGGCCGCTCAAGCTCGGATCCAGGTACCGCGAGTTCGGCGGAAGCTGGCTCTACCCGATGGGCGAGGACAAGGTGTCGCTCGGCTTCGTGGCGGGGCTCGACTACCGCGACGCCCGCTTCTCGGCGCACGACGCGCTGCAACTCTTCAAGCAGCATCCGCTGGTCAGGGAGATCCTCGCTGACGGCAAGCGCGTGGCCTGGGGCGCCAAGACGATCCCCTCGGGAGGCTACTGGGCGATTCCCGAGCAGCTCTCCGCTCCCGGCCTCTGCATCGCCGGGGACTCCGCGGGCATGGTCAACGTGCCCCAGCTGAAGGGCATCCACTACGCCATGCACGCGGGGATGTTCGCGGCCGAGGCAATCGTGGACGCACTGAAGAAGGGCGACGCCCGCGACCTCTCCGGGTATGACAGGCGTGTCCGGGAGTCGGAGATCGCGGCGGACATCTACCGCTCTCGCAACATGCGCCAGCCCTTTTCCAAGGGCTTCTTCTTCGGCGGCGCGGTGGCCAACGCGATGGAGATGTCCGGCGGCCGCTTCCCCGGGGGACACTGGAAGACCCACGACGACGCCACGGTCGACGTGTTCATCGGGAAGGCCCGCAAGTACCCCAAGCCCGACGGCAAGCTCACCTTCGACAAGCTCTCGAGCGTGTTCGCCACGGGCAACGCCACCCGCGACGACGCCCCCAACCACATTCGGCTGCGGGAGAAGGTGCCGCTCGAGCTCGCGCTGATGTGGCAGAACATGTGCCCCGCGCAGGTGTACGAGGTGCCCGAGGACGAGCTCGAGGCGGCCTCGGAGGGCAGCGGAGAGCCAGACGGCAAGCGGCTGGTGAAGCTCCAGGTGACCCCCTCCAACTGCGTGCAGTGCGGCGCCATCACCGCCAAGGGCGGGCGCCTGACGCCTCCAGAGGGCGGCGACGGACCGAACTACCAGCTCACCTGAGGGCCGCACATGGCTGTCGCCAGCGTCTCGGGGTTCACCGCCTTCACTTCGATCAACGGAAGGCTTCAGCGCCGGCTGCTCTCCTGTAGGAGCAGTTGCGCGAGGCTGTCGGCGAGCCAGTCGCAGTAGCGGCGGCGTGTCCAGCCACGCACACGGCTGAGGAGCTGGTGCAGTTCGGGGCTCGTAAGCGCCCATACGGTCTCGACGGCTTCGTCGTTGGTGAGCCGCAGCGGCCCGTTGGCGGCGAGGGCATCGACGAGGACGCTCAGGTTCTTGAGCCGGTCGGCGTGCAGTCGGGCGAGCAGCTCTGCTAGCTCCGGCTCTGACCGGGACGCGCCGCCGACGATCGCGACAAGCGGAGCGGCGCGCTCGAGCCGCAGGACGATGTCCGCTGCAAAAAGCCGCAGCTGCTCGTGCTGGTCGGTCGCGGCGACGACCGCACGCGGACCCTCCTGCTCGGGGACGGGCTTCGGGTCCTCGCCCCGAACCGCTCGGCGAACGAGCTCGCCGAGCAACGTGCGTTTGTTCTTGAAGCGGGCATAGACAGTCTCCTCCGAGACTCCGGCCCGCTCGGCGATCGCGGCGACGCTCGCGCCGTCGAAGCCGCGCTCCTCGAACAGCTTGGTGGCGGCGTTGAGCACCCGCTCCCGCGTCTGCTCGGCTTGCTCGCGACGGCGCTCGGAGCGGTAGGGGCGAGGCTTGACATTGCCGGCCACTGCGGCCACAGTACCACCGTATCTAATACAGTTATACGGTAGTGAAAGGGAGGCCATGCCGCAGAGCCGGTTGGACGACGAAGGAGCAGGAAGCCCGGATACGCTGGACGATGCGGCGCTGGCCTACTACGAGGGTGGCCCGGAGCTGTTGGGTGTGGTGCTCGAGGCGCTTCGTGCGGCCGGACGCGAGGTCGACCCCCTGGATCCGGATGATCTCTCGGGGCTCGACGAGTTCCATGGACTCGGCCGCGCGGCGACGCTGACGATGGCTGAGCTCGCGGGCATCGCGGAAGGCGAACGCGTGCTCGACGTCGGCGCGGGGATCGGCGGGCCGGCGCGGACGCTCGCCGCCCGCCTGGGGCGCACGTGACGGCGCTAGATCCGACACGCCGCTTTTGCGATCTAAACGAAGAGTTGTGCCGCCGCAGCGGCCTCGATCAGCGCGTGCAGGTCGTCTGTGGCGACGGGCGCCGGATGCCGGTCGCTGACGGGGACTTCGACGTCGCCTGGACGCAGGCCGTCTGGGCGAGCGTCGGCGACAAGCAAGCGATGCTGGTCGAGATGCATCGGGCACTGCGGCCCGGCGGGCGCCTGGCGCTGTACGAGGTCGTGAGCGGCCCCGCGGGAGGCGACCTGCGCTACCCGGTTCCGTGGGCGGACGGCCCCGCGGAGAACTTCCTCGTCTCCGCGGACGAAGTCCGAAGGCTCGCCGAGTCGGCCGGATTCACCGTGCACCAATGGCTTGAGGCTCCAGAGCTCGTGGCGCGCATCGGCGAGACCGCGAGCTCCGGTCGCCCCGGCATGGCGATGGGCGTCGAGGGCGTCACGCTCGCGCTGGTGATGCCCGACTTCGACGAGCGCATGGCGGGCTTGGCGCGCAACGTGCAGGAGCAGCGCATCGGCATGGTCATGGCTGTCTTCTGGAAACCCTGAGCCGCGTACCAAGCGCCCCGAATCAAACACAACCGGGGACTACTGCAGCGCTCGCCCGCTGCAGGACTCTGAAAGGACAGCCGCTGCAGTGATCGAAGTTATGAGGGCGCTCGGCCGGGCCTAAGCGTGATCTTCGCAAAGGCCACACTCCTGCTCTTCGACGAAGGGGGCAGCGCTCTGGGCGGTGGTCAGGCATGGTGGGGCGCATGCGCCGCACTCTGCCCTCGTGCTTGCCGCTCGTCGTCTACGCGCCGTTCCTGGTGCTTTGCTGTTCTTATTGGCGGTGCGTGTCCTGTATGGAGAACTGCACCGCAGCTCGGGAGTACCTGCGGCGGTCGTGTAGACCCCCCGTCGTTGCTGGCTAGAAGTGCTCCTGGACCCGGATGCTGTCGATCGGGTCGCATCCTCAAGCCGAACACGATAACCCGCTCGCCGCGGGAAGAAACCAGGCCCGGATCGTGATTGACCAGGCGGTAACCGAGACCCTGCCGCTTATCGACGATCGCGGCAGCGCCCTCGCGGCGGCGTCCGTCAGCTAGCCACGCCGGCTCGAGCTGGGCCAGTCGCGGCTGTACTCCTCGAACGGTGGCAGGCCGACGGCAGCTCGGCGAGCGTCGAGGTTGGTGGGGTCCTCGACTGGCCAGGGCACTCCGTTTCCGTCTTTGACCTCGGCGATCTGGGTGCCAAAGACCTGTTCGCGTCCCTCGTTCATGCGAACTCGGTCGGTCAGGTATGCCAGGTCGCGTTGAGCGGCGTCACCGCGGCCGACTGCGTCCGCGAGCAGCGCGAGCGCTTCGCGTTGGAAGTCAAGCTGCCTATCGGCGTGCTGAGCGATCAACCACGCGTGATGAGCACCTTCGTCTCCGACCAGCGATCTACCCGGCCAGCCGTGCTGCGAGATGATCTCGCACAGCCGGGCGGTGTTCGCGACATCGACTCGCTGCGCCTCCATCCGGGTCTGAGGATCAACACGAAGGACGAACTCGCGTTCAGCTCCTGGCGGCGGCTGGCGGACCCGCTGATCCTCCGCGGCCATCCGTGCCAATTCGGACGCCAGCTGGTCATCCATAGCGAGACTGTAACCAGGCCCCGTCGACGCGAAAGGCAAAGCTACCTGCGAACGCGGGGTCACGTCCCTGAGCTGCTGTAAATTCGCCGTGGCTCAGGGGACGCGACCCCCAAGGCAGAGCACGCTGCTGCTCCTCGACGCGAGGAGGAGCGAGTGCATGGGCTGCTGCTCCTGCGCGAAAAAGGGCACCGAGCGGTTGCGCTCGTCTTGCTTGCGAGTGACGTTTGCTACGCGGCGCGCAGAACAGCCACCTCGATGATCGGCCCGCCGCCTTCGGGCGCTTCTCTGTCGAACTCGAGCTCCGGCTCCAGCCCATGAAGACGAGTGAGCCAACGGACGGGGTGCGGCGAGTGCCCGCTGCGCGGGCTGCCGTAGCCACACAGGATTAGCCGGCCACCTGGGGCCACTATCTCGTTGAGTAGGCGCCGCAGGAAGGCGCCCTGTCGTTGCTCGGGAACGTAGCCGAGCTCGGCTCGGACAAAGTCAAACCGCATCGGGGGCTGCCAAGTCAACGCGTTGCCAAGGAAGATCCGGCTCGCCCACTGGGGCCGTTGCCGTCGCGCGAGTTCGGCTACCGCGGGAGCAAGCTCGAGCCCATACGGCTCAAGGTGGTGGTCCGTCCAGCGCACGACGCTTTCCATCAAGTAGCCGTTCGCGCACCCGATGTCGAGGAAAGTCCCGTCTCGATCGATTGCCTCAACGATCGGGCGGCGGCCGGCCTCCCAGCGAGCTTCATCGCCGCCAAACCCGGACTGCGAACGCGGGTTGTTACCCGCTAGATACGCCTCACTAAAGATCGCGGCCATTCCGCTGAACCACTGGTCGTCGGTGAGGTCGCTCCGCGATCGAGCCTCCGCGAGCTTGTCCGCCCTCCGTTGAAACTCACTCCTTCCCACGGGCGCGGATGATGCCTCACCCCAATCCGAAAGCCTCGGAGACGCGGCCTGCCAGTTCCTGCTCGAGCATGAGGGAGTTAACCTCGATCGCATGCAGCTCGAGGCGCTTCGTCTCCTCCACCAGCCGATCGGTGAACATGCGGTCGCGCTCGAGCAGGTTGCGCAGGGCGCGCTCGGGGTCATTCGTCTTGCGCGAGATGTCCCCGGCCGTGCCGCGACTGGCGAAGGCCGCCCGGCGGAACTCTGGCGTCGGCAGCAGCCAAACCGCGCGGTCCCGGCTGGAGAGCAGCGGCTTCACGAGGTGTGGCAACAGCCGGAAGCCCTCAGCGATGACTCCCGTGTTGCTCGGTAGGCGCAACAGATCTTCGACGATCAGCCCGAAACCCTCGCCCCGAAACCAGTGGAAGGTCTCGAGCATTCTTTCCGGTGACTGGTTCACCCAACGCTCGTCCATGTCCATCGCACTGAATCTCGTCAGGTACGGAACTTCCTCCGGAGTGCTGCGGCTGGCATGGTCGCGCATTACGACATCGGTGTCGTACACGTGCAGGCCGTGCTGAGCCGCGGTGCGACGGGCGCTCGTTGACTTGCCGGCGCCGCTGCCGCCGCCGAGCCAGTAGACGTGTCGCAGCCCTTCTCGCAGCGGCGCGCCGCCGGCGCGCGCGGCCCCGTCTGCAGGTCGCATGAGCGTCCAGCGTATAGACGTCGCACCGGCAGATAGGCTCGCCTAAGTGCTCGTCAGCGACTCATTTGTGATCGCGGACTGGACCCATCCGGGAGCCCACCAGGGTAGCCCGGTCGCCCCACGGCATCTCCACCGCTTAGACGACGAAGCCTGGATCGTCCTCGAAGGCCGGCTCGGCTTTCGCGTCGGAGAGACCGAGCGCGAACTCGGCGCCGGCGACTCGCTGCTCGTCCCGCGTGGAACACCCCACTCCTACTGGAACGCCGGCCCGGAGCCCGCCCGCTACCTGCTCGTGATGACTCCGAGGATCCACAGCTTGATCGAAGCGCTGCACAGCGGCGACCGCGCTGACTACCGACGCATCTTTGAGGATCACGACTCGGAGCTGCTCGAATGACAGCCCGACCTGACTAGCGAGGCCGCCCAGCACCATCCCTTCAGCGGCCGCCGGCTTATGCCAAGCGACGCTGCCAAGGTGGCCCTCCTCGACGAGAACGCACGCCCCGATAGTCCGCGGCCTACCGAGCTGTGCGACCTCATGGCCGGTGACTGCAGCGACGACAGCCGGCGGCGAACCTCGAGCGCAGGCGGTTGGTGTCAGGCGCATGGGAGCTGATCGACCGGCCGGTCTCCGACGGATCCGGCAGCGAGGCGTCTGATGTGGCCGCCTTCCGTAGGACCCATCGGCTGGCGGGGGAACGGCCGGTCTCGCAGCGGCGGCCGAGTGGCTAGCCAGATTTCCAGGCTGCGCGCGTGCCGATCAGCGTTTGCAGTGAGCGCCACTCGGTGGGTTCGGGCTCGTATGGCCTGTCGCGGTGCGGCCCCCCGCACGCCGTCAGCCTTGCGGGGATATCGGCGGAGGTAGGAGCCGCCCACTCGTCCATCACGTCCGCGTCGACGTAGACGGGAGCGCCGACCCTGACGGCGAGATTCAGGGCGTCGCTGGGGCGCGCGTCCACTTCCTGCCAGTCGCCATCGGCGGCGACGGCAACCGCCGCGTGGAAGGTGTTGTTGCCGAAGCGGTTGATGCGAACACGCTCGACGCGCCCACCTGCGGCCTCTACCAGCCGCACCATGAAGTCCTGGGTCAGCGGTCGAGGAAGCTCCACCCCTGCGAGCTCGAGCGCTAGGGCGTTCCCTTCCGGGTGGCCAATGAAGATCGCAAGCACCCGCTCGCCGTCGTGCTCCTTCAGCAGCATCACCGGCTGACCATCGGCAGGAATCCGCCCGGGCCCCTTCGCGCCCGCGTCACTGATGAACGGCACGACCACGTCCGCGAGGGTCGTCTCGACCATCGCCATCACCTCCAACGCGTCGATGAACTGATCGGCGGACGGCTCTCCGCGCTGGTCCAGCGTCGAAAGGATCTCCCGCAGCCGCCGTCTGAGCCGCTCCTGGCGCTCAAGGTCATGCTCCACACGGTCAAGGTGGCGGCGCACCGTGTCGGCGAGAGTGATGCTCTCATCCTCAAGCACCGCGCCGATCTCCTCGAGCGGCAGACTCAGGCGCCGCAGCGCAACGATCCGATAGAGGCGCCGCACGTCGTCCTGGTCATACAGCCGGTGCCCCGCCTGCGAGCGCTCAGACGGAACGAGCAAACCCAGCTCGTCATAGTGGTGAAGTGCGCGCACCGTCACCCCAGTAGCTCGAGCAAGCTCGCCCACCTTCCACCTAGGCTCGAGCTCACGCGTCACAAGGGAGACCGTAGACCCTCACGTAGGGGGAGGTTCAAGCACGGCCCGGTGAAACCCGCCCTCTCAGCCCACCGGACACTCCGCTGCTGCTCCTCGACGAATCCGGCACCGTCCTGCCGGCGCCTGTGCGGCGAGCTGGCTCCCGAGCCATGCGTCACGGATCGGCGATCAGCCGTAGCAGTTCGTCCAGCCGGGATATCACGTGAACGTCGGTTACGCACGGCGGTCCGTTTCGGGAGATCGCGGCACCTTTGTATCCGAGCATCAGTGCGGCCTTGACGAGCGCGGGGTCGTCATCGACATAGAAGCATTCGGCTGGTTCCAGGCCGAGCGCGTCACTCGCCGTGCGGTACATCCGGGCATCGGGCTTGTTGCATCCAAGCTCAGAGGAGACGGCGAATGCCTCAAAGAAGCCTTCGAGGCCGATCCGATCGTGCCTTCGCCTTACCGAGTCGGCGTCGCCCCAGTTGTCCGTGACGATGGCCATCCGGATCCCCCGCGAGCGAAGCTCCTCGAGCACGGCACGGACGTCGGGGAACGGCTCGACGTGGGGCGCGGCCAAGGGCCGGTCGAGGTCATCGAGAAGCGCTCTCGGAACGTGCTCCATCCCGAGCTCGGCGAGGATCGCACGGTGATAGTCATCCCGAGGAGGGGTGGTGGGCGACGCGTCCAGCAAGCGTTGGCC
>DASZCV010000190.1:0-3868 GCA_035942755.1 Thermoleophilaceae bacterium | reverse complement strand
TCGTTTCCGGCGGCCACGAGCACGCAGAAGTCCTTGTGCTCCCAGACCCATTCGTCGAGCGCGAAGCAGGACTCGTCGTAGGCGCCCGGCTCGCCACCGCCCCAGGAGTTCGAGTGGATGCGGGCGCCGTCGCTGAAGGCGTCGGAGAAGATGTCCTTCAGGTCCGCCGGGATGCCCGCCAGCATGTAGCGCCCGAACCGCTGGAGGTCCGCGGGGTCCTTCCAGTCGCACGCCTGCTCGATCGCCTGGAACACCAGCTTCGCCTCGTGGGCAAAGCCGCGGATCGGACCGGCAAGCCCCGGCTTGCCCTCGGAGGCGGCGCCGCTTCCGAGCACCGAGCCCGACACGTGGGTGCCGTGGCCGCTGCCCAGATCGGCGGGTCCGTCGTCGGCGCCGGGGTTGTTCACGTACGGGGCGAAGTCCGCGGTCATCGGGTAGCTCCTCACGGAGGCCACCCTGCCCTCGAAGTCCGGGTGTATCGCGTTCGGGTCACCGGTGTCGATGCCGGTGTCGCACACTGCCACCGTCTCCCCGCTTCCACTCAGAGCGAGCCCGGGTGTGCCGAGTGAGGTCTTGGTGCCGGTCACGGTGGCCGCCACGTCGTTGCTCGGGCGGTTCACCGCCCGCCGCCTGACCTTGCGCACGCCGTGGACGGCCGCCAGCTCCTGGAGTCTCTGGCCCTGCTCGTCCTCGTCCTCGGGCCGGACCACCAGTATCTGCGCCTTCGGCTCGTTCATCAGGACCTCGAAGCCGAGCTCCTTCACCTGCGGGATCGCCTCGACCGCCTCCTCGGCCCCGAAGAACTCGACGGTGTAGGCGTGGGGAAGGAACTGTGTGCGCGGCAGCTTGGGCGCTTCCCGCTGCTCGATCTCCTGGCTCAGGGGCTCGTCCAGCCGCGCCCTGGCAGGCAGGTGCCCCACCCAGCGCACGTAGTTGGCGGATGCGATCTTGGCGAGCGCGGCTTCGTCGGCTCGCACCACGTAGGTGAAGTCCCTGTAGGGCTCGCGCGGCTCCCCGCCGGCTCGCTTCACGCCGGCGAGCCACTGGGCCTTGATCGGGCCCTTGAACTGCACGAGGTAATGGTGGGGACCCGGGTCGAGCTCCTCCGCGCCCTCGTATGCCGGGTGCTCCCGGGCCTTGCCCTTGGCCTGCACTCGCGGGATCGTCGTGTCGATCGCGCCGTCCGGAAGCGGGATCTCGTATAGGTCGGTGATGTCCTCCACCAGGTGCTCGCGCGCAAGCCGCTTGGCCTGGGACGGCGAGGCCTCTACCACGGCGAAGCCGTCGTAGGGCTCCAGGACCTTCACATCGTCGAGCCGAGCGTCCTGCTCCTGCTTGCCCACGAAGACCTTCAGGATGCGGTTCATCGGCTGCTCCTCTCGCCATGTGCGGAGTTGCTGGCGGGTCGGGAGCGACCCTACCGCGACCTGCCCCGCCACCGCTAGCCTGTCCGCCCGATGGGCGCGCAGAGAGAAGTGGTGATCCTATGCGGGGGGAGGGGAACCCGCCTGCAGGAGCACACGAGGGAGATCCCCAAGCCTCTGGTGGAGATCGGGGGCAGGCCGATCCTGTGGCACGTGATCCAGATCTACGCCGCCCAGGGCTTCCGGAGCTTCGTGCTGTGCACCGGCTATCGCGGCGAGATGATCGAGCGCTTCGTGAAGGCCGAGCCGTGGCCCGAGGGCACGCGGCTCGCGTGCGTGGACACCGGGCCCGACACGCCCACCGGAGGACGGTTGCACCTGGTGAGGGATCATGTCGACGGGCGGACCTTCTGTGCCACCTACTCCGACGGCGTGGCGGACATCGACCTCGATGCCCTCCTGCGAGACCACGCGGCGTCGGGCAGCACGGCGACGATGACCGTGGTCCAGCCCGAGCTCCAGTTCGGGGTGACCGAGCTCGGCGAGAACGACCAGGTGCGCGGCTTCAAGGAGAAGCCGAAATCCCAGCACTGGATCAACGGAGGGTTCTTCTGCTTCGAGCCGGAGGTGTTCGACTACCTCGATCGCAACAGCGTGCTCGAGCGCACCCCCTTGGAGCGCCTGGCAGCCGAAGGCCGGCTGAACGGATATCGCCACACCGGGTTCTGGGAGTGCATGGACACCTACAAGGACTCGGTGCAGCTGAACGACCTGTGGCAGAAGGAGCGCCCACCCTGGAAGGTCTGGCCCTAGAGGAGCAAGCGCCGCCCGAGGCCCTGCGCGTCGCGCTCCTCAGCCCCGCCTACTGGCCCGAGGTGCGCCGCGGCAGCGAGCGCTTCGCCCGCGACCTCGCCACGGGGCTGATCCAGCGGGGCCACCGACCCAGGCTCATAACGAGCCACCCGGGGCCACCTTCGACGGCGCTCGAGGATGGCCTGGCCGTGCGGCGCAACTGGCGCCCGCCCGAGCGCTGGCTTCACGAGCTGGGCTTCGAGAGCTACCTCACCCACTGGCCGCTCACCTACGGCTCACTGCGCCGCAGCGGACCAGACCTCGCACACGCACTGCACCACGCCGACGCGCTGGCGGCCGCCCGTTGGGCCAGGCACACCGGTCGCCCATCAGTCTTCTCGTTCATGGGCATCCCCCCCGAGGCGGGGTTTGGCCATCGCAGGCTACTCGGGCGCGTGATGAACGCTGCAGTGCGCGGAACCAGCGCGCACGTCGTATTGAGCCGTGCCGCGGCCGAGCGCTTCCGGACCCTCCTGGACGTCGAGCCCCGCGTGATCCCCCCGGGAGTGGACACCGAGGCGTTCGCACCGGGGGGCGAGCGAGCCGAGCACCCCACGATCTTCTGCGGCGCCGACCCGGCCGAGCCGCGCAAGCGGGTGCCGCTGCTGGTCGAGGCCTTCAAGATCGTCAGGCGCTCGCTCCCGCCAGCCCGGCTCGTGCTCTCCCGGCCCCGCACAGGGCACGCCCACCTGAGCGCGACCGAGGGCATCGAGCTGCGCGACGTCGACGCCCCTCGTGCCCTCACCGCCGCCTACCGCGAGGCCTGGGTCTCCACCCTGCCATCCTACTCGGAGGCCTTCGGGCTGGTGCTGCTGGAGGCGCTGGCCTGCGGTACGCCGGTGGTGGGGAGCAACCTCGACGGGATCCCCGAGCTCGTGGACCGCGAGTCGATCGGGCGGACCTTCGACGGCGACCGACCGGAGCCGCTGGCCCGCGCCCTGCTCGAGACGATCGAGCTCGCACGCGATCCGGCCACGCCGGGCGCTTGCAGGGAACGCGCCGAGGAGCTCTCCCAGGACCGCTGCACGGAGCGCTACCTGCAGCTCTACGGCGAGCTTCTCTAGCCGGGCGAGCGCAGCGCCCGGAAGGAACTTCGCGGCGGTGGGCGAAGAACGACCTCGTGAAGATGACGGGCACCACCGCACTGACCCTGTCCGCCGAGATCCGCCAGCGCTTCGACGAGTTCTCGCGCTCGCAGAAGGACGTCGGCCAGTACATAGTCGACCACCTCGACGAGGCCTCGTTCCACACGGCCGAGGAGCTGGCGCGTCGCGCCAACACATCGAGCTCGACGGTGGTTCGCTTCGCTCAGGCGCTCGGCTTCGAGGGGTTCCCCGAGCTGCAGGCCGCCGCCCGCGACGAGTACCGCCGCGCGCGCGAGGGGGCCGACGGGGTCGTGGACCTGGCGAACCCGCCGCTCTTCCCGATCGACCAGACCGAGTTCGAGGCAGCGCTCGCCGCCGACCACACGAACGTCGAGGACACCGCGCGCAAGGTCGACCGCGATCAGGTGGCCGCCGCGGCGAGCGCCATCTCGCGCGCCGAGCGGATCGTGCTCTGCGGCACCGACCAGATGGCCTTCTTCGCCACCTACCTGCGCCACCTCCTGATGCTGCTCGACTTCCGCTGCGAGCTCGTGGCGAGCCCGAGCC
>DASZCV010000189.1:0-3655 GCA_035942755.1 Thermoleophilaceae bacterium | reverse complement strand
CTCGGGGGCGGCGGCCGCGACAGGCTCACGGGTAATTCCGGCGACGACAGCTCCGCGGGCGGTGCGGGCCGCGACACACTTGCAGGCGGGGCCGGCAACGACAAGCTGTCTGGCGGGGCCGGCAACGACGAGCTGACAGGCGGAGGCGGGCGCAATCGCTACTCGGCCGGCAGCGGCAACGACAACGTCAACTCGCGCAACCGCCTGCCAGAGCGCGTCGACTGCGGTCCCGGACGTGACAAGGCCACCGTAGACCGCTTCGACCGGGTGCGCCGCTGCGAGCGCGCCAGGTGATCCCCGCCGTCGAAGGCGCTCGAGGGCGGCGGGCCGAACGAGGAGCCTAGCCGAGCGACGCACAGGGCGGACTGAGCCCCGAGGAGCCGCGCCTCGGCGTTATCGTGAGCCCGATGGGACAGCGCCTCGTGTGTGCGGCTAGCGAGGGGAAGTGTGGGGGAGTGCTGTTCGGCCCGTGAACGCGGTCCGAGTACCTCCTTCGCAGGGCACGAGCTGGACCGAGTACGGCGAGCGCCGCCTCGAGCTGAAGAAGCTCGTCCACCTGGTGGGCCCCTCGCTGCGACTGGTATGGCGCGCAAGCCCCTCCGAGACCGTCGTTCTCCTGGTCCTTCAGGCCCTGTCGGGCCTCGCGCTTCCGGCTCAGGTTCTGGCCGGCAAGTGGGCGCTGGACGAGGTGCTCGAGGCCAGTCGTGGCGGCGCGGAGATGGAGAGCGCTCTTCCCGCCGTGGCCGTGGCGGTGGGGACGTTGACAGCCGGCCGCCTGGTATCGACCGCCTCTCAGCACCGCCAGCGGCTGCTACCCGAGCTCGTCGGTCAGACGGCCATGACGATGCTGGCACGCAAGGCGGTCGCGCTGGACCTGGTGGCCCTGGAGACGCCCGCCTTCCACGACCGGCTCGTGCGTGCCCAGGAGCAGGCGGCGTTTCGCCCGGCGAACATGGTGCGCGACATGGGGATGATCGTGACCTCGGGCGTCGCGGTCGTGGGCCTCGCCGTGGTGCTGGTCACCGTCCATCCGGTACTCGTCCTCCTACTCGTGGCGGCCGTGGTGCCGCTGTGGTCCACGAGCATCTCCGGCGGGCGGGCCTTCTACCGCCTCATGCTCGGCAGCACTCCCAACCGGAGGGTGATCTCGTATCTCCGGGGTCTCCTCACCATTCGCGAGTCGGCGAAGGAGGCGCGCGCGTTCGGGCTCGGCCCCTACCTGCTCGAGAAGCAGCAGCGCCTCTTCGAGCAGCAGACCTCGGAGCTGCGCCGGCTGATCGGGCAGAGGCTGCGTCGCGAGCTGCTCGCCACCCTCGCGAGCTCGGTGGTGAACGCCGCGGGCCTGGTGATCGTCCTGTGGCTGCACTTCGCCGATCAGATAACGATCGGCGAGCTGGCCGCAGGGGTCGGTGCCCTGCTTCTCGTGGTGCCTCGACTGAACGGGCTGGTGACGGCCACCGGGCTGCTGCACGAGAACGCGCTCTTCGTGGAGGACTTCTGGTCCTTCCTCGAGCAGACTCCGCCGCAGATGGCCACCTCCTCGTCGGACCCGGCGCCGCGCGATCTGTCGAGGGTGTCGGTGACCGACGTCAGCTTCACCTACCCGGAGTCAGGGGTCCCCGCGCTGAAGGGTGTCTCGATGGAGATCGCGCGCGGGGAGACCGTGGCGCTCGTGGGCGAGAACGGAGCGGGCAAGACCACCCTCGCGAAGCTGCTCTGCCGCCTGTATGACCCCTCATCCGGGACGATCAGCTGGGACGGCCGGGACATCGCGAGCTGCGACCCGGACGATCTGCGCAGGCAGATCGCCGTGATCTTCCAGGACTTCGTGCAGTACCAGCTCTCGGCACGCGAGAACGTCGGCTTCGGGAACCTCGCAGCGATCGACGACCACCGGGCGATATGCGAGGCCGCGCGCCGTTCGGGCGCGCACGACTTCCTGGAGGCTCTCCCGCAAGGCTACGAAACGATGCTCGGCAGGCTCTTCGAGACGGGCCACGAGCTGTCGATCGGCCAGTGGCAGAAGGTGGCCCTGGCACGGGCCTTCGTCCGTGACGCCCCGCTCGTGATCATGGACGAGCCAACTGCATCGCTCGACGCCCGCGCGGAGTACAGCGTGTTCGAGACCATGCGTGAGCTGTTCAGGGACCGGGCAGTGCTGCTGATCTCACACCGCTTCTCGAGCGTGCGGATGGCCGACCGGATCTATGTCCTGGACGACGGTCGGGGCGTCCAGTCGGGCAGCCACGACGAGCTGATCGCCGCCGGCGGCCTGTACGCGGAGCTCTTCGGCCTCCAGGCGGCGAGCTACTACGAGGGGCGATAGGTCGCGGTCCATGCCCTGACGCGGCGTCAGTCGAGCATCTCGTAGGCGGGCAGCGTCAGGAACTCCACGAACTCGTCGGGGCCCGAGAGCGCCACCCGCTCGAAGAGCTCCCGCGACTGACGCGGCCTGCCCTCCCTCTCGAACCACTCGGCGTCTCCGATCTCCCGCCCGATCCGCTCGAGCTCGTGGGTGGCCAGGTCGCGCACCATCGCGGGCGTGACCGCGCGCCCGTCGGCCAGCTGAACGTCGTGGCGGATCCACTGCCACACCTGCGAGCGCGAGATCTCGGCGGTGGCCGCATCCTCCATCAGGCCGTAGATGCCGGCGGCCCCGTTTCCGCGCAGCCACGACGACAGATACTGGATCCCCACGTTCACGTTGCTGCGAAGCCCGGCCTCGGTGATCTGGCCCGGCGTGGCCTCCACGTTGAGCAGGTCGGCGGCCCCCACCTGCACGTCGTCGCGCCGGCGAGCCACCTGGTTCGGCTTCCCCGCGAGCACCGAGTCGAACTCCTCCATCGCCACGGCCACGGAGTCGGGGTGTGCCACCCACGTGCCGTCGAAGCCGTCGGCGGCCTCGCGGTGCTTGTCCTCGCGCACCGCGGCGAAGGCCCGCTCGTTTGCGTGCTCGTCGGTGCGGCTCGGGATCACCGCGGCCATCCCGCCCATCGCGTGCGCGCCGCGGTGGTGGCAGGTCTTGACCAGCAGCTCGGTGTAGGCGCGCAGGAACGGCACCGTCATCTTCACCGCGGCCCTGTCCGGCAGCACGAACTCGGGGCGGGTGCGGAAGCGCTTGATGGTGCTGAACATGTAGTCCCAGCGGCCGGCGTTGAGCCCCGCAGAGTGAACGCGCAGCTCGTGAAGGATCTCGTGCATCTCGAAGGCTGCGGGCAGCGTCTCGATCAGCACCGTGGCCTTGATCGTGCCGCGGTCGAGCCGGAGGCGGTCCTGGGTCGCGCAGAACACGTCGTTCCATAGTCGCGCCTCGAGGTGGGACTCGAGCTTTGGCAGGTAGAGGTAGGGGCCGGCGCCGCGCTCGAGCAGCTCACCTGCGTTGTGGAAGACGTAGAGGCCGAAGTCCATCAGCGCCCCCGCCATCGGCTCGCCGTCCACGAGCAGGTGCCGCTCGGGCAGGTGCCAGCCGCGCGGTCGCACGAGCAGGGTGGTCGGCTTCTCTCCGAGCCGGTACTCCCTGCCCTCGGGGCTCGTGAACTCGATCGTCCCTCGCACCGCGTCCGCGAGGTTCACCTGCCCGCCCACGAGGTTCGACCATGTCGGGGAGTTCGAGTCCTCGAAGTCGGCCATGAACCCGGTGGCGCCCGAGTTGAGT